>NZ_JAMZGM010000027.1 GCF_024158605.1 Sebaldella sp. S0638
CATTTCGGACACCTGCCTTCTCTCAATTAGTTTACACAATCAAGATTTTTGTGTCCACTTTTTCATACTAACACCAATCCAACTGCCAAAACATTTTTTTACCGCTGTTATTCCACAGGTATCTTTATCTTTAGAAAAACTCTTCATTGTTATTTTTCCGTTTTTTTCATAATGATCTCTCATTTGCTGAATTATCTCTTTTTCACTATATAATATCATTCCAATCTCCTTAAGGCTTTTTATTTTATAAAAAGATTTATTTTCAGCATAATTCAGGTTTTGTGTTCTCCTTCATCTTACTTCAGATTGAGAAATATCCCGATATTATTTATCATATAAAATTTAGCTGAATATTTATATACAGTGATTTTCCACTTTGAAAATCATCTTTTTTCTATGCTCTTAAAATATATATTATTTTATTATCTAAATTTTACTTTCTAATATTTCAAAAATAAATTATATCTGGATCATTATCCCTTTATTAAACTGAAAAATATAAATCAATAAATAATTTTATTGTGACGGCGTATTCAGTCCTCTCATTTAGTTTCTGTTATCAATGTTAATAAATAATTTTTTTCATCAAATATTTTTACACGAGCTCTTTCCTTAGTTTTTTCTCAATTAATTACTGTTTTATTATGTTAATTCCAAGAGCATTTTTCTCATTTGACTTGTTATGAATAGTTTTCTATAGTACCAGAATTGAAAATAATAATATCGGAAATACTGCCGGATCATTACTATCCCTTATATCGGCAATATTCTATATTCAATTTACTTTATAACCCTCTCCCAATGATCAGAACCTTATTTACTCCGATCGACGTTATTGTACCGGTATATTCTTTTATTTCTAAGTTTCGTAAGATATTTCTCCTAGTTTCAAAGTTCTTGAATATATGTCCTACAATTTCTTTTTTTTCTATACCTCTGTATGCGATATTACTGCTATATTTATTATTTTTCCTATAATTTGTAATAATATTTTCAACTTATTGTTTACTTTAAGATTTTTACTGCAATTGTTCCGTTTTTTCAAAATAACAACTGATTTTGGAACCACACTGTTTAAAATATCATTTGTTAGATAAACATAAATCTTATACATGATTTTTTGATATTTTCAGATATTTTTTGGCTATTTTACTGTGATTAATAAAAAATCTATATTATTCATAAAATAAATTTTTTATTTAATTTATCGTACGTTTAATTATTATTTTTTACTAATTACTTACTTTTTACAAATCTTTATTTAAATTTATCAATACGTTTTTATTAGTTTCAAAAATTGTTTTACTAGATGTGTGAATATAAAAGAATAAAATGGTTATACTGCTTTTTGTTAAAAAATATGTTAAAAATAATACTTAATCATAAAATATAAAACTATGATAATTCTTACTGCTTCTTTGGCTGTTTCCTCTTTACCCGCTTTGTTTCCTTATTTTTCGGTTCTGTTTCTGATGAGCATTCTCAATATTTCAATATATAAATTTTAATTACACCTCCCTCATTAAAATTATTTATTTCCTATATAAACAAATATAAATATTGTACACAAGCTTTTAATTCTATCGCCACCACTTTTGTATACCGATTATATTACATTTCTATATTTAATGTCAATATTTTTTTCCCTGATAAAAAATCTATCAACCCGTTACTATATATGCATTTGAAAAATTATACATGTCAAAAATCCAGTTTTTCCAGTCTTTCCAGAACATTTAGTGATATTTTATCCTCATATTTTCTAAGGTAAATATTATTTTACATGCGACAATTAACAAAAAAACCTTGAAAATCAAGCACTTTTTCAAAAACTTTTTTTAGAAAAAACGTTCTAATGTCATTATTCATTAACTTATTCTACATATTTAATTTTTTAAAAAATTATTTTTTGACAAATTTGAAATTATATTTTTTTTTAAAAAAAGAGCGTAAAAAATCTAATATCCAGATAATAAAATATACATTTTTTCCATATTTATTTACATATAAAAAAAAGAGAAATCTTCAAGATCAAAATCTATAAAGCTCTCTCCTGTAATTAATATTCCATCATCAATGCTTCATCCGACCCCGGTTCCACACCATTTTTCACTAACTCTTTCACTACATTTTCTATATCTTCTTTTATTTTCTCTATATTTTCTTGTTTTTTTCCTCTGTAATAAATATTTGCAGGAAATAAACCTATAAATTTCTCCAGACAATTCATGTATATATTCACATTTTCCCTGCTGTTTCTTAAAATATCATAAGTAAATCTCAGTCCGTCATACGGTCCGGGATTATGCCACACTTCTGTTTTCTTAATAAGCGGTATGATCCACAAAATAATATCATCGCCAAAATCATAATTTTCATTTGGAACAGCGAAAAAATCATCAGACTGTTCTATTCCCAGATCAGCCAATTTCAAAAAATTTTCATTTTTCATGGGAAATTTTGAATCTTCTATGCCTGTCATGGCCAGCAGATCACCAAATACAGGTTTTTCCCCTATGAAGCTGATATCAGTTATTATCAGACATTTATCAGTAATTTCTTTATCAAGTTCTTTCATGCTCATACCTCCGGTTTATAATTATTTTTATCTGATGTATTGCCGGATATTCTATTCCGGCTCTTTTACAACTAGAAAATTCCTTATCATTAATATAATAAGGAATTTTGCTTTTTATTTTAAAATATATTCTGAATTATACGGTCCTTCTACCAAATTAAAAGTTACCTCTTTAGGATTATCTAAAAGAGATTTATAACTAAAGAATATACTTCCCTTTACATTTGAAAAATCTCTGTTAAAATAAATCTGGTTTATCAGCTCATCTGAATTTTTCCATTCTTTTACCTTATAAGCTGCCTGCCCTATGTACAGGTCAGTTTTTGATCCTGCCACAACATCACTCCACCATTTTACAAGAGTATTATATTCTGCAAGATTAAATCCCTGATTCCAGTATATCTGAGGTGCCACATAATCTATCCAGCCTTTATCTACCCATAATAGTATATCTGCATATAAGTCATCATAATTCTGAACTCCGGCTCTTGTGTCAGAACCTCTCTCAGGATCAGTACTTTTATTTCTCCATACTCCGAAAGGACTTATTCCAAACTTCACATTAGGCTTTGACTTTTTTATTTCTGCTGATAATTTTTCTACAAGTTTATTAACGTTATCTCTTCTCCAGTCATTTTTGCTGTAAAACTTACCGCCGTACTGTCTGTATGTGCTTTCATCAGGATACTCCTGATTCTTCACCTTATAAGGATAAAAATAATCGTCCATATGCACAGCATCTATGTCATAGTTCTTTACTACTTCCATAATACTATCCACTACATAATCATCTACATCGGGAACACCCGGGTTAAGATAAAGTTTTCCTCCGTATTCTACTATCCATTCTGGTTTTTTGAATACGATGTTATCTCTTGACAGTCTGCTTCTGTCGCTGTTCATTGATAATCTGTACGGATTGAACCATGCATGAAATTCTATTCCACGTTTATGTGCTTCATCTACCATAAATTTCAACGGGTCATATCCGGGATCTACTCCCTGTTTTCCTGTAAGATATTCTGACCACGGACTGTATTTTGACGGATAAAAAGCATCTCCTGTAGGTTTCACCTGAACTACAACTGCATTCATGTTCCATCTTTTCAGATTATCTAATATATTCAGATACTCTCTTTTCTGCTGTTCTGCACTAAGTCCTTTTTTCGAGGGCCAGTCTATATTTGCCACACTTGCTACCCACACTGCTCTAAATTCTTTTCTCGGCTTTGCAGCTGCCGTTTCTGTTTTCTTAGTATTTGCTGCCGGTTTTACAGCTGAAAAACCTGTGCAAAATATAAACAAACTGATTAACAGTATTATTTTTGATTTCATTATTCCTCCACTTTATTACAATGTAAAAAATTTAAAAAGTTATAAAACAAGATATCCTTGCATTATAACTTCTTCATTTTACCTTATTAACCTTAGAAACATCTTAGCCTGCACGTCTAAAAAAATCCAAAACCTTATAATCAGTCCAGTAATAGTCTTTATTAAATTTGGCAAAACCAACATGTCCTCCATATTTTGGATAAAGTATATTTAAATTTTCATTTATTTTTTTTAAATGTTTCGGATAACATTTATTTGACAATATTGGATCATCTTTTGCATTTATTATCAAAGCCGGAATCTTTATATCAGGAAGAAAATTTATTGCACTTTCTTTTTTGTAATAATCTTCCGCATCCTTAAACCCGTTTAATTTTGCAGTATATTTATTGTCCATTTCATTGAAGTCAGTCATCTTATCTATTCCGTCAATATTGATCTTATTCGGCATCAGCTTATGTTTTTCCTTTATCTTTTTTCTGAAACTCAAAATAAATTTCATTCTGTACACATAGTTTCTTCTTTTATTAAGAGTGAATGAAGAATCATAAAGATCCAGCGGACAGGAAATAGCCACACCGGCCTTTAGCTTTTTGTCTCTGCCGGCATCTACACCCATATATTTGAGTATCAGATTTGCTCCCAGACTGTATCCCACCAGATACACCTCATTATATTCAGGCTCTATATGATTTATTACCTCTTTCAAATCATCAGTTGCCCCTGCATGATAAAACTTAGGGAGTCTGTTTAATTCCCCGCTGCACGATCTGTAATTTACAGCAGTTATATCAAATCCGTTTTTGCTCAAAAAGCTCGCAGCAGCTCTGATATAGTTACTGTTTGAGGAACCTTCAAGCCCGTGGCATAAAACTGCCACTTTTTTATTTCCGTTTTTTATTCTGTCTATATCCAGAAAATCGCCGTCTTTCAGCTCAATTCTTTCTCTCTCATAGTCCACTTTTACATTTCTGAAAAAAGTCGGATATACAGTATTTACATCCCCTAATTTAAATAAAAAGTTAGGTTTATATGTTTTCATTTTATCCCTCCTGTGCTAAAACAAGATTCTAAATTGTTTCAAAGTCCACATACAGCGGCAGATGATCCGAGAGTCTCACATCCAGTACTTTAAAATCATTAATTTTTATCCCTTCGGAATATATGATAAAATCTAGTACTTTTTTTGGTTTCCAGCTTGGATATGTGGGAATATTCTTTACATTTGCATTTTTCAGGTTTAATGCTCTCAGAAATAACTCTATCTCTTCCTCACCCCAGAATAAATTAAAATCACCGGCTATAATAAACGGTTTTGTACATGAATCTATTACTTCATACAGTTCCACTATCTGCTTTAGCCGTGTTTTTGCTCCCAGTGCAAGGTGTATCAGAAATATGGAAAAATCTTTTGTTTCCAGTTCTATTACCAGTTTTTTCATTCCATTATTAAAATAATGAAATTTCTGCCCTTCTACCTGAAGGCCTGATAAGAATGCATTTCCCTGTCTTCTCAAGACAGGAACTTTCATAAGACTGGAATTCTGGGAGTATTTATGTTCATAAATCCCATAATGACCCAGCTGTTTTCCCAAAAATGTTGCCTGATTTTTCCTTCTTGTTCTGTAAGAACCAAGGTCGACCTCTACAAGTCCTACTACATCAGGCTTGTATTTCTTTAAAAAATCCCCGATTTTATCAGTCTGTTCTACTGACTTGCCCAAATAACCCCTTATGTGTTTTAAAGGCTGGTGTAAGTATTTTCCTGTTCCATACCGGATATTATATAAAATAAATTTCATATTCTCATCACCATTCTGCGTTTATATTATTATATTACTCCTTTTAAAAAAATTTTACAAGAATCAAATTCAAAATTATTCTGTCTTAGAGAGTTCTAAGTATTTGTTCCGTTAATGAAAGCCCTGAATTCCCAATGCTTTTCACAAATAAAAAATGAGGCTGGTATAATTACATTTTCAGAGTCTTTTTTGATATTACCCTGAATATCTTCATTACCCTTTATAAAAATTATACCACCTCATTAAAAATTATATCTCATTGGTAAGCCTGAAATTTCCTTTTTATATAAAGCAGGAATACAGTGTCAGTTTACCAGTCTCTTTCGCCTATTGCCGTTTCTGTGTCAATATCAATATCGAAATACTTTAATATATAGTCCACTGTTTCCCCTATGGATTCTCTGGCTCCGGTTTCTATCTCGCTGTCGTTTTCATCGAATTCTTCCTGAAGGTCATTTATTGCTATAGTCATATTATCAAATTTTTCCTGTATCTCCTCTGTTTTATGCCCTTCTTCCTCAAGATATTCCACTACTTTTATTATCTCATCCCTTACTTTATCGACTAAAAACTTCGGGAAATAACTGTCATTATACATATCTTTCAAATAGATATAATTTTCGTCGAATTTTTTCATTATTTCTCCTTTTATTACAAAATATCAGATTACTCTACAATAAATTTTGATAAATCCAGATTTTCTTCTTCCGGAGTAAGTACAAGATCTTTGTAAGTATAGTGTTCTACTATATTTACAGCATGATCGCCTATTCTCTCTATATCCGAAATTATATCCACATATATTACTGCCGCACTTCCCACACATTTTCCTTCTCTTGTTCTGTTCATGTGGTTCTTTATGGCTTTTCTTTCCAGCTTATCTATATACTCTTCTTTTTCATTAACAGAAGCACCGAATTTCAGATCTCTTTGTAAAAACATATTTATGGTATCTTTTACTGCAAGATAACATACATCAAGCATTTTCACTATTTCTCCCACTGCTTCGTCAGTTATTTTTTCTTTTGTGCTGTATATATTCTGCATTTTTATAACTGTATTCTGTGCAAGATCAGCTATTCTCTCATAATCTCTAAGCGAATACATAATTACGTTTAATTTTTTTGTATCTTCATTTGATAAAACCGCACCTGATAATTTTATACAGAAGTTATGCAGCTTTTTATCTATTGAGTTTACTGCTGTTTCTATACTAAATACTGTTTTTGCATTTTCCTGATTTTTAGTTTTTATATATTCATTTGTCTCTTCGAGCATTTCCACCACGAGGTTCGCCAGAGCAAGCAGAGTCTTTGAAGCCTGTTCTGTTGCCAGTACAGGTGACTGTACTATTAATTCCTCACTTAGCAGTTTTTCATTAAATTTAGTTTCTCTTTCACCTTTTTTAGATGGTATTATTTTCTTAACTGTTCTTTCCAGTAACGATACAAACGGAAGCAGCATTAATGTCACGGAAAAGTTAAATAATCCGTGTGTAAATGCCAGCTGCATTTCGGGATTCAGATGAAGTACACCTGTCACCAGATATTCATACGGTATAATAGCCTGAAACAGGAATAATACAATACCAAATACTACAGCACCGAATATATTAAATATTACGTGTGCAGTTGCTGCTCTTTTTGCTGCTGTAGCTCCGCCCAGTGCAGATAAAACCGCTGTTATCGTTGTCCCTATATTGTCTCCCAGAAGTACCGGTATCGCACCGACAAATGATATAGTATGCTGTGCATAAAGAGTCTGCAGTATCCCTATAGTAGCAGATGAAGACTGTACTACCATTGTAAGTGCTGTTCCTGTTAATATCCCTAATATTGGATTGTGTGATAATTTTACCATATATTCTGCAAATATTGGTAAGTGTGCCAATGGTTCCAGAGCTTTACTCATTATATCAAGTCCGAAAAACAAAGCACCGAATCCGAAGAAAATCTGCCCCAGGGAGTTTACTTTATTCCCCTGTGCAAACATATATATTATCGCACCAACAAACATTATGGGTAATGCGTAATCCTTTATTTTCAATCCTATTAAAAATGCCGTTATTGTTGTTCCTATATTGGCTCCCATTATTACCCCTATGGCCTGCCGCAGATCCATTAGTCCTGCTCTTACCAGCGATATCGTAAGTGCGGTAGTTCCTGAACTGCTTTGTATCAGCATTGTTGAAAACGTTCCTACCAAAACACCTTTCACCGGCGTATCAGTGTATTTATTTATCAGGTCTCTCATTTTATCCCCGGCGTAATTCTTTAGTGCTTCGCCCATAAATTTAATTCCAAATAAAAAAATACCCAATCCTCCTAATAACATCATCAGAGTCTGCGGGCTGATTGCCCCTTCGTTTCCATCCAGCATATTTTTCTCCCTTCATCTTTCAAAAAGCTTTTACTTTGTAACTAGTCCTACCCCGTCACCAAACGGAAGAAGCACAAAATTGTGATTATCATTCAGATAATTAATGAATTCATTTAATTTTCTTACTATTGTTTTGTATCTTTTCGGTATCTCTGCTTCTGCTACCAATCCTTTGAACATTATATTATCGATAAATACAATACCATTTTCCGATAGTTTCGGATATGCGAGATCAAAAAACTTTTTGTATTGTCCTTTAGCTGCATCTATAAAAATAAAGTCAAACTTTTCATCTATTTCACTTATTTTTTCCAGCGCATCACCTAAAATCAAATTCACATTTTCAAAACTAAATTTTTCAAAATTCTTCTTTGCCTTGCTGTATCTTTCATTGTCTATCTCAATTGTATAAAATTTTCCCCCGTTTTGTTCAGAAATCTCTGCTAAAAATATTCCCGAATAACCAATAGCAGTTCCTATTTCCAAAATATTAGCAGCTTTTCCTGTTTTAGCTGAAAAAATCATAAAGTTCAAAACTTCCTCGGTTATTATGGGAACTTTATTTTCTTCCCCGTATTTTTTTATCTCAAGTATTTTTTCATTATTTATTTTCAGCAATTTTCTGGTATACTCAGAAGCTTTATCAAAATCGACTATCATGCCCACCTCCTCATATTATAATATTTTTTTTCTGATTTTCCTAACATTTTATTTTTTGCTGCCCTTATTATCTGCTAAAATTTTCCTTAATTTTTCCAAATCGCCTTCTATCTCGGAATATTCGAATAAAAAGCACTTATATCTTTGGATATAGAATAAAATTCCATATTTAATTTCTTTTATTTTGAAAAATTCTCCATATTTCAATATTAAAATTTCTGCTTTTGACTTATTTATTATTTCTGCCCTGTCCTGATAAAAAAGCACTCTTGCTCTCAAAAATCTGTTATTCATTGATTTCAGCGTTTTTTTCGGTGTTATAAAATAATTATATAAATATTGAATAGAAGTTCCCAATGCTATTAATATATATAATAATTTAGAAGTATTATTCTTTCCTAAAAATAATCCTGATATCAGAATTACATATGCTGTGATTACTAATAAAAGCCTGTGATTAAACACTCTTTTAAACATTATCTTTCTTATTTTATCTTCTGTATATTCAGAATTTTCTATTTTTGCTATGATTTCTTCCTTTTCTGTTTCATAATATGGTTTCAAAATTTCATCGAGTTTTTTCAGACTCTCAGGCTCAAACTCATCAAACCCATAGAAAAGAAGGCTGTCTTTAGTTACATAAAACAAATATCCTATATCTGTTTTATCTACAGCATATAATTCATTATATAAAAAAGTTGTTTTTTCATCTTTTACAATATTTTGGGAAATAACTCTGTCATCAAAAAATACATCTGAATATTCTTTTTCGCTGTCAGATCTGGAATCATAAATTTCTTGTGAGAATTCTTTATAATTCACCTTATATCTGGCGTAATACAGGCGCATAAGCCTGTCTGCGGTTACTGTATACCGTATCTCTGCTATTTCTTTCACAAAGTATCTCCCCCTTTCATATCCTGACGCTACATGTATCCGGATAAAGCGCTGTTAAGTTTTTCCAGTTCATTCTCTTTGAATTCATCATAAAAAAAGAAATAAAAACTGTATTTTTGAATTAAAAATATATATCCTTTTTTTGTCTTTTTTATTTTATAAAATTCATTATAATAAATCTCTGTAAGTCCCATTTTTCTTTTGGCTATTACTTCTATCTTATCTTCATAAAATAATATTCTGGCATATAAAAAATTCTTATTGGTAGACTTTATTATCCTTTTCCCTATATTTTTGTAATAAAATTTAAGAAAAAACAATATAAAAACTGTATATAATACAATTGTAAGAATACTTATCCAAATACTGCGGTATATCAATTGATGGAGTAATGTTAAAACAATTCCCAATATCAAAAATACAATATTCAGACTTTTATATATAATTTTACTTGCAGCAATGACTCTTTTTTCGTTAAGCTCATAATTTTCCAGTACTGCAAGAACTTCTCCCTGAGTTTTTTCATAAAAATTTTTTAGTATGTCATCTATTTTACCAAGATCTTCAGAAGAAAAATCACTGAATTTAAAGTAAAAAAACTGAACTTTACTTATAAAAAATAAATAACAGTCTTTTTCTTTTTTTATATTAAAAATTTCCTTATACATATAAGTATTTTTCTCATTTTTATCAATAGTTTTTATAACTACTTTTTCATTATCAAACTCTGCTTCGATATTCCTCATTCTGTCTGCTATTGATCTGTCAAGCTCATGCAGATACTCTTCACTTGTTGCACCATATGCTAATAAATATGTATCTTTCAGCCTGTTAAAATCCAGTCTGTATTTTATTTTTATAATATCTTCCACTCTTATATCTCCTTAGCGATTATCCATTCATGTGATGCACCCGCAGAATAATCCGAAATAAAATTATCCTTATATTCCTGCAAACGATTTTCAAGAATTGCAGTTCTTGCTCCTTTCATAAGCTTTATCAGAAAATAAAGATTATGATATGTAGTCAGTCTCTGACCGAGCATTTCTTCTGCTTTAAATAAGTGTCTTATATATGCTCTTGTATAATTTCTGCACACATAACAGTCACAGCCCTCATCAAGGGGTCTTGGATCCCTGAAATACTTGGCATTTTTTATTACAAGTCTTCCGTACTTTGTAAAAACTGTACCATGTCTTCCTATTCTCGTAGGCTGTACGCAGTCCATCATATCCACGCCGTCTTCCACTGCTTCGAGCATATCTACAGGCTCTCCCACACCCATTAAATATCTGGGTTTATTTTCAGGAAGTCTCGGAGTCATATATTCAAGTATTCTGTACATATCCTCTCTGGGCTCGCCGACAGCAAGTCCCCCTATTGCATATCCCGAAAAGTGTTCATCCATCTCATAAAGCTCATTAAAACTCTTGTCACGGAGATCTTCGTATATTCCGCCCTGAAAAATCCCGAAAAGTCCCTGTCTGTCTTTATTTCTGTTAGCCTCTATACATCTTTTTGCCCATCTTGTAGTTCTCTCTATTGAAGGAATCAGATATTCCCTTGTAGAAAGCCCGGGAGGACATTCATCAAGAGCCATCATTATATCGCTCCCCAGATTATTCTGTATATCTATTGACTTTTCCGGTGTAAGAAAGTGTTTTGATCCGTCAATATGCGATCTGAAATGCACACCTTCCTCTGTTATCTTTCTCAGATCACCGAGACTAAAAACCTGAAATCCTCCGCTGTCTGTGAGTATTGGTCTGTCCCAGTTCATGAATTTATGCAGTCCTCCAAAGTCATCTATTAGTTTATCTCCCGGTCTTAAATACAAATGATATGTATTACCTAAGATTATTTCCGCTCCTATTGTTTCCAGTTCTTCTCTTGTCATTGTTTTTACAGTTGCCTGAGTTCCCACAGGCATAAAAACAGGTGTTTCTATTTTGCCGTGAGGTGTTTCTATAACTCCTGCCCTTGCATTCCCGTCTTTTTTCTCTAAAGTATACTTTACAGGTAATTCCATCTGTTTCTCCTTTTATCTTATTATATCAACGATGTCTTTCATTGACTTTAGGTTATTCGCCAGTCTGTCAAAGTCATCACGTTTTTTTATCATAATATCAAATTTCATAAGTGAATATTCTATGCCGTTTTCCTTTGTTACAGTGGTATTCACATTTATCAGATCCATTTTAAAGTCATTAAGCACTTTTATTATATCCATAAGAATATTTGGTCTGTTCAATGCCTTTGCCGTAAATACGAATTCATACTTTGATGTGGATTTTCCTATTTCATCTACATCCCATTCCACGTCAATTGCTCTGTCCGGATCATTTTTCAAAAGATTATGAAGATTTTTGCAGTCTTTTCTGTGGATTACTATCCCTCTTACCTTTGTTACAAAGCCTTGTATTTCATCTCCCGGAAGCGGAGTACAGCATTTTGCGAACTTATACATTGTGTTGTCAGTCCCGCTTATTCTAATACCGCCTGTACTTTTTTCCTTTCTTTTGTTTCCTTTCAGAGTTTCTTCCTCAAGAACCTGTTTCTCGTTAAGCTCTTTCTTTACTTCAAATCTGTTTGTGAATCCTTCCAGAGAAAGCTCCCCTGTTGCAAATTTATAAAATAAAGATTTTGTATCATTAATATTATATTTTTTCATATATAGAAAAAGTTTTTCATCTTCCTCTATATCTTTAAATTTGAGATTTATTTTTTCCAGTTCACGTTCAAGAAGCAGTTCCCCGTCTTTTGTTCTTTCCTCGAATTCCTTATCCTTGAACCATTTTCTGATTTTTACTTTGGAGCTGTTTGCCTTTACCATGTTTATCCAGTCTTTTCCCGGACCCTTGCTGTTTTTTGAGGTAAGTATCTCTATCTTATCTCCGTTTTTCAGCTCATAATCCAAAGGCACGATTTTATCATTTACCTTGGCTCCTATTGTTTTATATCCGATCTGTGTATGTATATGAAAAGCGAAATCTAACGGTGTTGCCGCATTTTGCAGCTCCACTACGTCACCTTTCGGAGTAAATACAAATATTGTCTCGTTTAATACATTATCAGTTACTTCTTTTACAAAACTGTCTACATTCTCATTACCGGCTATTATTTTCTTTACAGCTGCGTAATAATTCTCATCTTTGCTCTTACTCTTTTTCTCTTTGTATTTCCAGTGTGCAGCGACTCCTTCTTCTGCTATCATATGCATAGCATAAGTTCTTATCTGCACCTCTATATTCTGTTTGTCAGGCCCTTCTATAGTCGTATGTATAGATTGGTAGCCATTCGACTTCGGAACGGCTATATAGTCCTTAAAACGACCTGCTACAGGTGTATACAGACTGTGTATTATCCCGAGAACGTTATAGCACTCCACTTCCTTATTAACGAGAATTCTGATTGCAATAAGATCATGAAGATCATTAAAATTTTTCTGTTTCTCCACCATTTTTTTATATATACTGTAAAGATGTTTCGGTCTCCCTGTAACTTCTCCCTGAATATTAAATTTTTTCAGTTCGCCGGATATTTTCTCTATTACTTCATTAGTGTATTTTTCACGTTCTTTCCTCTTTGTTTTTACCAGAGTGCTTATTTCTTTATATTTCTCCGGATAAAGATATCTGAAACTTATATCTTCAAGTTCCCATTTTATCTTTGCCATCCCTATTCTGTGTGCTATAGGTGCATATATTTCCAGCGATTCTTTCGCCTTTTCTATCTGCTTTTCCGGTTTCATATATTTAAGGGTTCTCATATTATGAAGTCTGTCAGCAAGCTTTATTAGTACCACTCTGATATCTTCCGACATGGCTACTACCATTTTTCTTATATTTTCTATTCTTTTGCTGCTGTCTGTTCTGGGAAGATTACGTAATTTTGTCACTCCGTCCACCAGTCTTGCCACTTCTTTTCCAAAATTATATTCTATATCCGGAATTGTAATCAGCGTATCTTCTACCACATCATGCAAAATTCCCGCCACTATAGTGTCGGTATCAAGTCTCAGATCTACCAGAATTTCTGCTACTTCAATAGGATGCAGGATATAATCTTCCCCGCTTTTTCTCTTCTGTCCCACATGTGATTCATATGCCAGCACAAAGGCATTTTCAATTTTGTCTACATCTACATCCAGATTATTTTCTTTAATCTTTTCTTCCAGTTTCGCAAATTTCTCTTTTATTCCCATTTTATCTCCCCAGATTTTAAAAAAAACGACATATTACATGTCGTTATTAGTATTTTAAGATAGAATAAACACTATGACCATCTAATAAATTTCTACCATTTAAATCGTCTAATTCAATTAAGAAAGCCAGCTCATATACTTTTGCCCCGAGTATTTCCACCAGCTTTACCATAGCTGCCGCAGTACCTCCTGTAGCTAATAAATCATCTACTATAAGTACGTTGGCACCATCTCCAAAGGCATCCTTATGAACTTCTATTGTATTTGTTCCATATTCAAGATCGTATTCCACCCGTGCAGTTTCTCCGGGTAATTTTCCAATTTTTCTCGCAGGTACGAATCCCGCACCAATATTATATGCAATGGCCGCACCGAAAATAAATCCTCTTGCATCTGCACCAAGTACATAGTCTATTCCTTTATCTGTGTATCTATCTGAAAAATCTTTAATTATAGCATGAAGCCCTTCTTTATCTTTAAGAGCCGTAGTTATATCTCGAAACATTACTCCTTTTTCGGGAAAATCCGGTATAGTTCTTATTAATTCCTTTAATCTTTTCATTTCTAATTTTTCCATTTGTCCTCCTATTTATCCCAAATCATACCCAAAAAATTTTCATATGACTCTTTTTTCATAATTTTTTTTAAAATACCGTTTACATTCGGGTATATTTTTATTTTTTCCATTTCTTCGAGTGTGAAAAATCTCAGATCGCTCAGCACATCATCATCACCCAGTGCAAGTTCTCCGGACTTCCTCTTTACTCTGAAGTATAAATTTATTACATGTTTAGTCTTATCAGGAGCAAGTGTTTCAGATATAAATAAAAATTCTTCAATTTCCACTACAAGATTAGTTTCTTCCAGAAATTCCCTTTTTACTGCTTCTTCTATTGATTCTCCCCAGTCGACTCCGCCTCCCGGGAGCAGCCAATAGCTTTTATCATTTTTCGTATGTTCTATCAGCAGCAGCTTTCCATCTTCTTCCAGTATTCCTGCGACTCTGACCCTCGGCCTATTATTCTCCATTGTCACCTCAGTTATCTTCTTCATTTATTTCTGTAACCAGTTTTATTACTCTTACTTTATCTATTCTGTGGTTATCCAGATGCAGAACTCTTACGACATAATCTTCGCCGTTTACCTTATCGTTAACCTCTGCGACTTTCCCCAGTTCATAATGCACATACCCTGCTATGGTATCATACTCGTCAGAAATAGGAATGTTTATATCCAGTTCTTTATTTACAGTTTCTATCTCTGTGTCACCCTTTATATCAAATACTTCATCTTTTATCTGATTAATATTTTCTTCCTCAAAGTCATACTCATCTCTTATTTCCCCCACGATCTCTTCAAGAAGATCTTCTATGGTAACAAGACCAAGTGTTCCGCCGTATTCATCTATTACGATCGCCATATGATTCTGCTTTTCCCTGAATTCTTCAAGAAGCTCTATAAGAGTCTTTGTCCCCGGGATAAAATAAGCATCTCTTTTCAGTTCTTTTACCCTTACATCTTTATCCCTTGTTCTGTCGAATTTTAACAGATCCTTAGAATAAAGGATACCCACTACATTATCTATCTGCTCTTCATAAATCGGGATTCTTGAAAATCCCTGATCAATTATGCTGTCCCACACTTCATCAAGACCTTTGCTTCCTTCCAGTGCAAAAATCGATGTTCTCGGTGTTAATATCTCCTTTGCACTTGTGTCAGTAAAATCTATAATGCTGTGTATCATTTCCTGCTCTTCTTCCTCTATTGCCCCGTCTTCTTTTCCCTGGACTACATATGTTTTTATGGAATCTTCCGTAATCAGAAACATATCGTCATTTATAGGAACGTTAAAAAGTCTGCTGAAAAATTTAGAAATAGCTATAAACACCACAACTATGATTTTAGACATTTTCTTTAGTGTATTTATCGGGACAATTACAGCTTTAGAAATCTGTATTGAATAGTTTTTGGCAATTACTTTAGGGGTTATCTCCCCGAATATCAAAAGTAATGCAGTCATAATTACAGTTACCATTAAACCTGCTATCCCCTGGTTTATTCCTAATTTTTGGACAACACCGAATGTAATAATCGTAGCTATAGTAGTAGCTCCTACATTCACTATATTGTTGCCCAGCAGTATTGTAGTAAGGTATTCGTTTGGCTTAGCCAGCCATTCTTTTAATAACTTTACTTTTTTCTTATCTTTTATTTCTCCTATA
Organism: Sebaldella sp. S0638; assembly: GCF_024158605.1. Taxonomy (NCBI): domain Bacteria; kingdom Fusobacteriati; phylum Fusobacteriota; class Fusobacteriia; order Fusobacteriales; family Leptotrichiaceae; genus Sebaldella; species Sebaldella sp. S0638. The sequence continues at coordinate 16,078 of NZ_JAMZGM010000027.1, forward strand.
TATATTCTTCTAAATGAAGTTAAGGCTGTTTCCGATGCGGAAAAAAATGCTGAAAGCCCTATCAAAATCACTAATAAAGCTATCTCCATCCAAAACCTGAATTCTTCCAAATTTAAGCACCTTCCTTTAAAATATACCATTTATAAGGTCAGTTTTAGTCAGTATCCCTGCTAAACTACCCTTATCAAAAACGAAAAAGAATTCTTTTTCATTATCCACAATACTTGAAACTGCTTCCTGAAGATCAGCATCTATATCTATTGTGTTAAATTCTTTTGTCATTATTTCTTTTGCTGTTACACCTGTTATTTTATCATATTTTTCTCTGAATTCTTTGTTATTCGGTAATGTTATGAGAAGATCCCATATCGCCAGTACAGGCGGCAGAGGAGCCTTTTCAGTCTTTACCAGAATATCATTTCTTGTTATTACACCTATTAATTTACCGTTTTCCATGACAGGGATTCTCCCTATCCCTTTTTCTTTCATTAACTTTAAAGCTTCTTCAAAACTATCGCCGGCATTTACTGTTACCAGATTTTTATTCATAATATCAGCTATTTTTTTCATAATTCCCTCCTTATTTTATCACCTTATATTCTCAGGATTTTATATCGGCTGAGATGATGAGATACAAGTACTTTATATTGCCATATTTAGTTACTTTGAATAAAACGCCAGAAGAACACATTTTATATTAATTACCTGCTAATTTTATCATATTTTTATTTGATTAACAAGAGTTATAGAAAACTATTTTTTAGTGGCTGATATACCGGTTCATCCGTATTTTATATTCGGGACGCCTGTTATTATATGCTTTTTTTATTGTATCTTTAGTTAACCATTATTTTTATGATTTATTATGTTTTTATTCTTTTTACTCGGGATAAACCCATTTTGCAGTTATAAGCTCATAATTTATTATTTCTTCTTCACTGAAAAACAGTGAAATTTCTCTTAATGCGCTTTCTTTTGAATCAGAAGCATGTATGAGATTATACTCTACATCGAGGGAATAGTCTCCTCTCACTGTACCCGGAAGTGCAGCCTCGGGAGATGTGGCACCTACCAGTTTTCTTACCATATTTATTACATCTTCACCTTCAAAAACCATTGCCAGAACAGGTGATGAAGTAATAAATCTTATCAAATCATCATAAAATCCTTTTCCTTTATGTGCCTCGTAATGTTTTTCAGCGAGTTCAGGGCTGATCATCATAAATTTCATTGCAGCTATTTTTATTCCTTTTTTTTCAAACCTTTGCAGTATCTCTCCTACGAGTCCTCTCTGAATACCGTCAGGCTTTATCATTGAAAAAGTTTTTTCCATTTGCTACCTCCTGAATATTTATATTATATCATATTTGGCTTAGTTTAGTTTTATAATCATTATCTTTGGTGTAATTTTTTTTTAAAAACCATATGTTGTTTTTGGCTTTTTTTTCGGTATCAACAGGAAAACCGGAAGAAATACCAGTATAACAGTAAAATAAGCACTAATAAGCCATGTAATTATATATCCTGCTTTATAAGCTATACCATAAAAAAGAAAACAATTCAGACCTATATTCAGATAATCTCCCATTGTAACAAAATATGCCTTCAAAACTGAAACAGGTAGTGATTCCCCATCGGCAGTAAGATTTATAAACTTGTCCTTTACCGCAGCAGGATAACTGGTACCTATTATAAGTCCGTTTTTCAGTCCTGAAAGAAAACCTGCATTTCTTTTTAATGCTGTTCTGTTATTATATACGTCACTAACAAGCTTATCTTTCATCAGTTCATCTTTTACAGTTCTGTCAAACATAGCCTGCTGTACTGTCAGGTCTACCATTCCGTCATACAGATCTGTGAAAAACTGAGGTTTGCCGTTAAGGGAAACTCCCGCAGCTTCATTTATTCTGCTGATTTTCCCTTTAAGTTCTTTTCTCAATTTTGCAGCTTTGCTTCTTTTGGTCAAAAAGCTGTCATTGGAATTTTTTCCTTCAAGATAAATTATAGTATTCGCATATTTATTCATAAAACTTCTCAAAAATCTGTAACTGTCCACATCATATTTTATGTATTGTAAAAAAAATCCCAATACTAAAACAGATATTGCTGCGGTTACATAATACATTTTTTTCTTCATTATATCTGCCCCTTCTCCCTAAAAAAATAAAACAACCTGACTATACCTGTTAAAAAGCTTCTGAAAAGCTCTCAAGAGTTATAATCAAGCTGATTTTTTGTGCTTACTCTCGCAATATATAAAATGCCTTACTCTATTACCATCAAAACATCGCCTTTTTTTATTGTCATCCCGTCTTTTGCCAGTATTTTTTTTATAGTTCCCCCTGCTGATGCTTTTATTTCATTCATTAATTTCATCGCTTCCACTATGCAGAGTGTATCCCCTTCTGATACCTTATCTCCCTCTTTTACAAAAGCTGACGCTGTTGGTGAAGGTGCTGCATAAAAAGTCCCTACCATTGGTGATTCTATTTTTATTCCGGAAATTTCTTCCTGTACAGGCTTTGCCTCTGTGCTTTCCGCATTTGGTGCTGCAGCAGGCTGAACGGCTTGTACTGCCTGTGGTTCGCTTACTGTAGTATAAACCACTTTTTCCTCTATATTTTTTTTGATTTTTACTTTAAAATCTTCATTTTCATATTCTACACTGTCTACCTCATAAGTATTTATACTCTTAGCAAGCTCTTTTATTAATTTTACCTTTTCTTTCATTACTTAACCTCTCTTCTTCTATTTTTAAATGATTTCAGCGTATTCCCGAGAAGGCTTGTGATAGTCATCGGCCCTACCCCGCCGGGAACAGGTGTTATATACGATGCTTTTTTAGATACACCAGTGAAATCCACATCACCGCATACTTTTCCTTCTACTCTGGAAATACCCACATCTATTACTACTGCTCCTTCTTTTACATTCTCTTCTGTTACCAGATTCGGGACTCCCACAGCTGATATTATTATATCCGCATTTCTCATTTTTTCAAATAAATTTTTTGTCTTGGTATGGCATACCTGAACTGTGGCACTTTTTTGAAGCATAAGCATAGCCATAGGCTTTCCTACTATATTGCTTCTTCCTATTATCACGGTATCCTTTCCCTGAGTTTCTATCTTATACTCATCCAGTAATTGTATTATACCATATGGCGTACAAGGTAAAAAACCACTTTCATCACCTATAACATATTTTCCTATGTTTACGGGATGAAATGCATCTACATCTTTTTCCGGTGATACACTGGTAATTACTTTCAGCTCGTTTATATGCTTCGGCAGAGGCAGCTGCACCAGAATACCGTCTGTATTTTCATCATTATTCAAAGTTATTATCAGGTCCAGAAGCTCTTTTTCGCTTACATCCCCGCCGAGATAATGAACCATTGAATGAAACCCTGCTTTTTCACAGGCTTTTATTTTATTATTTACATATATTTTTGAGGCAGGATCATCTCCTGCAAGAATTACTGCCAGCCCTGCTTTTCTTCCTGATGCTAAAGCCAGTACTTCATGTTCTTTTCTTATCTGCTCTCTGATTTTTGCAGAAACTGCTTTTCCGTCTATTACCACCAAAGCTATTCCCCCTTATTCTTAAGCATATCTTTCCAGAAATTAAGCTCCTGCAGATTAGCACTTATGTTAACATCTACTACTGCTACATCATCAGGTGTTTCCAGTTTATACGTAGTAAAATTCAATATTCCTTTTATATTGTTTTTTACCAGTATATCAGTAACTATCTGTGCCTGTTCCTTTATTACAGATAAAATAGCAGTATCTACGTTTAGTTTGCCAAGCTCGCCGTCTATATCCTTAATATCCTTTATTTTTATATTCAGATCCTTTATTTCTTTTCCTACCTTACTCGGACTTTTATCAAATACTTCCACTATGTTAAAGCTTTTCCCCAGAACTTCGGTATTGGAAGTAAGCATTTCCCCAACTTTTCCGTGTCCTACGAGAATCACTTTATTAATTCTGTCTATCCCGAGTATTCTTTCTATTATTGATATCAGATTTTCAATATCATATCCTTTTCCTCTTATCCCGAATTCCCCGAAAGTGGATAAATCCCTTCTTATCTGAGCAGAAGTAGTATTCATTATCTTTGAAAGTTCAGATGAATTTATATACTCTTCGTATTTCTTCATGTCATGCAAAATCGATAAATATTTGGTTAATCTCTGTATAACTCTGTCCGAAATATCATCTCTCTTTAATTTCATTTTTCCCTCCTAAAATTTAAATAAATTTATCCCCTGTCTGAAATACTCTTCCGTTAAGTAAGTCTACTCCACTTTGATTCTTTTTCCCCTGTAGTTTTACATTTTTTAATATTAGATTCCCGTCTCTCAGCTTTACTACAGGGCCGTGTTTTTTCTTTAAGGCCACTACCTCTCCGAAGTCTCCCTCATATTCTTCATAATCTTTTTCTGTTTCATATATTTTTACCACAGTATCTTTGAAAGTCGTATAAGCTCCCGGAAAAGGATTCAGTCCTCTTACTTTATTGTATACTTCATCCGCGGGCTTATTCCAGTCTATCTTCTCTTCTCCTTTTGTAATAGGTTTTACAAAAGTTGCTTTTGGATGATCCTGAGGAACAGCATGCACTTCTTCTTTTTCTATAAGATCAAGCGCTTTTCCCAGAAGATCGGCTCCGATTACTTTTAATTTATCATGCAGTGTTCCCAGTGTGTCAGTGTCTGTTATTTCACATGACTCCATTAGAATCACATCTCCCGAATCCAGTTCCTCTTCAATATACATAATACTCACGCCTGTTTCTTTGTCACCATTTAATATTGCCGAATGAATCGGAGAAGCACCTCTGTATTTTGGCAAAAGTGAAGAGTGAACATTAATTATCCCGTATTTTGGAATATCTATTATTTCTCTGGGTATTATTTTACCATATGCCACCACTACAATCAAATCAGGAGCCAGTTCTTTTATTTTGTTTACCAGATCACTGTCTTTCAGTTTACGCGGCTGTATAATTTCTATGTTATGATCCAGTCCGAACTGTTTTACAGGGCTGACTATAATTTTATTTCCTCTTGCATTTGGCTTATCCTCTTTTGTAAATATAGCGGCAATATCTGTCATCTCAAAGACTTTTTCCAGACTTGGCACTGCAAATTCAGGGGTTCCCATAAATATTGTTTTCATGTTTACTCCTTTTTCTATAATTAATTTTTGCTTTTTATTTCATTATCCAAAATACTTCTCAGATTTTCCAGTGATTGGTAAGTATTATCTTTTTCTGTACTGAATTCTATGTTTTTTATATATTTTGAAGTATCATATTCTCCTATAATTCCATCAAGAAAAATATATGTAATATAGAGATTGTCCTCTGTTGCCGAAGGATAATGTATTACCAGTTCCAGTCTGCCGTCATCGCTTTTTTTATATGCAAATTCCACAGTTTTGGAATCCAGAATTATTCCTTTGTAATCAATGATTACCGGAAGTTTTACCCTTTGTTTCAAAGCTTCTATTTTCCATAATCTTTCTTTTGGTGCTGCTTTGGCTATTTTTATTACCACCGGAAATAATTCCGGTATACCGCTTGCTGTAATTGTAAGGACTCTTTCCTTATCAGTATTGGGTTTTATTTCCACAGAAAGGCTGGGGTCTATTTCCCTCAGCTTATTATCCAAATCAGCTATATATTTGTTCTGATATTTATCTCCTTCATTAAAACTGTCAAGCATCTGTTTTTCTGTTTTTGAGTATAAATCCCAAAAATCCTTTATATCTTCTTCTTTTACCTCCTGCACAGATCCGCTGCCATTCATATTATCGAGACCTGATCTTATATTTATTTCTTTGTTTTCTTTCCCGCATGAAAACAGGAGCAGAAGAAGAAATAAACAGATTATCTTTTTCATATTTTAATTACCTTCTTTTTTTATTTGTGCCAGTCTTTTTGATATTAATCTTTTATTTAATGGTGATAATTTATCTATGAATAAAACACCGTTCAGATGATCAAGCTCGTGTTGGTATACTCTTGCCCAGATTCCGTCAAGTTCCTCTTCCACAGTTTCACCTTTTTCGTTCATATATTTTACACTTATTTTTTCAGGTCTCTTTACCCTTTTATAAATTCTCGGAATGCTCAGGCATCCTTCTTCCATTTCTATCTCTTCCTCGCTGAATTTGATAATTTCGGGATTAATTATTTTTTTTACATTACCTTCTACTTCACATACGAAAAATCTTTGTGTTAGTCCTACCTGATTCGCTGCAAGTCCCACTCCGCTTTCTTCTCTCATTGTTTCTACCATTTCATCAAGTATTTTTCTTATTTCGTCGGTAACCTCGGTAACTTCTTTTGATGTTTCACGTAATACCGGATTACCATAATATATTATTTTCATTACTTTCTCCTTTATATTTTTATAATAAATTCACGGGATCTACGTCTACGCTTATTCTGACATCTTTTTCCCTGTAATTTATCAGCGAACTTCTGATTTTATATTTAATATTATTTATAGATATTCTATCAGATTTTATAAAAATTTGATACCTGTATCTGTTATTAATACGATAGATGGGTGCTTTAAATGGTTTTGGAATAAAACTATTCTTCTCCCTGATCATATTATAAAACTTTTCCGCCTTATCTTTCAAGCCTGTTTCTGTTTCCGATGATATTACTATATTGATAATTCTCCCGTACGGGGGATATTTCAGTATCTTTCTTATTGCCATTTCATTTTCGTAGTATCCTTCGTAATTATCAGTTATAGTTTTCTTTATTGCATCATTATCAGGATCATAAGTCTGAATCAGTACTTCGCCTTCTTTCTTCTCACGTCCTGATCTTCCAGAAGCCTGTGTAAGCAGCTGATATGTTTTCTCTCCCGCTCTGAAATCAGGAAAATTCAGTATTATATCTGCATTTATTATACTTACCAGAGTTACATCGGGAAAATGAAAGCCTTTGGCTATAATCTGCGTTCCCAGCAGTATATCAAATTTATGATCTTTAAAATCATTGTACATTTTTTCAAACTGTTCCTGTGTTCTTGTATTTTCAGAATCAATTCTCAAAATTCTGGCATCCTTAAATAATTCACCAAGTTCTGACTCTATTTTTTCTGTTCCCGTTCCGAGATGAATGAGATTTTTACTTCCGCAGTTGCCGCATACAGGCTTAAAGTACTTCTCATATCCGCAGTAATGACATTTCAGCTTATTTTCCTTTCGGTAATAATTAAGACTTATACTGCAGTTAGGGCACGTTTCCACTGTTCCGCAGTCTCTGCATTTTATAAATGTAGAAAATGCCTTTCTGTTTAATATCAAAATTATCTGTTCATTTTTTGAAAGTTTTTCTGATATTTTTTCCAGCAGTTCATGAGAAAAATTTCCGTTTACATTCTGTAAATTTACAAGATCGTAAACAGGCTTTTTAGCATCATTATATCTGTTATTCAGCTCCAGAAGCTCTATGACTCCTTCTTTAGCCTGATAGTATGTATCAAATGAAGGTGTAGCTGATCCAAGCACTACTTTTACATTTTCTAACAGATTTGCCCTTTTTATTGCCACATTTTTAGTGTGATATCTGGGATTACTCTCCTGCTTATAAGTAGTTTCATGTTCTTCATCCAGAATTATGTATTTCAAATTCTGCACAGGTGCAAAAACAGCTGATCTTGCTCCTATTACTACTTTTTTATTTCCGCTCTTTATGGAATACCATTCTTCTTTTCTTTCCTTTGCAGTAAGACGGCTGTGAAGAAGAGCAACATTATTGCCAAACTCTCTTCTTAGTCTGTGCATCATCTGAGGTGTAAGAGATATCTCAGGAACCAGAAATATGGAACCTTCGCCGGATTTCAGCGCATTTTTGATCAGTCTTATATACACTTCTGTTTTTCCTGAACCTGTTATTCCCTTTATAAGATAATAGTTATTATTTCCATTTTCTATTGCATCCACTGTATTTTTCTGTTCTTCATTAAGCTCAATATCAGTTTCGTTGATTATTCCGTCAGTTTCTATTTCTTTTATTTTATTTTCTTTTGTAATAAGATGTTTTTCTATTTTTACCGCATCTTTTGACTGTGCATAAGAAACAATATCTTTGCCGAACTTTTTTATAAGTGTGGCAGAAGTGACTATTTTTTTCTTTTTCATGTAATCATTGAATTCTTTTACTATTTCTATATCATATTTTTCTGTATTTTCAAGCTCTTTAAAAAAAACTGCCTTTTGTGAATAGTTCAGCTTTAGTATTCCGGGAAAGACTGTTTTTATTACATTATAGTAGTCACTTATGTAATAGGCAGCCATCCAGTCTACCAGCTTTATAATATCTTCGGGAATAGACAGTATATCTGCTCTGCTGTCTATTTCCTTTATTTTTTTTATATCAAAATCTATCTTTTCTTCTTCTGTTTCTCTTAATATAACGGCCGATCTTTTACGGCCTGAAAAGTCTACTATACACCATTCTCCAGGTTTGTATTCCTCTTCTGATTTATATGTAAAGAAACTTTTCGTATTTTCCACATAAAGCACGTAATATTTCATTTATACTCCCGGTCATTCCAAATTAATAACTATTTTTGATTTACCGTCTATTTTGGCTCCTTTTGCAGGTGACTGTGTTCTTACCCTGCCGCTGCCGTTGATCTTAAAATTAGGATATACATTGGCAGGCATTATCGCCAGAACCTCTCTCAGACTCAGCCCCGTAAAATCAGGCATAAATCCGCTTAGCAGAGACTTTTCCAGTTCCTGATGGTTTTGCGCTGCGGTTCTTTTGTCGTCTCCCACATTCAGGTTTACTATTATATTTTCTTCGCCGTTTGGCTTTATTCCCTTATATTTTATAATTTTTTCTATCATTGCCTTAACAGTGGGAAGTGCTACCTGTGCCCCGTAATACTGTCCTCTGGGCTCATCTATGGTAACAAGAATAGTATATTTAGGATTATCCACCGGAAAAAATGCAAAAAACGAAGATACATAACCGCCGCCTGCATAACCTTTGCTTCCGGCTTTTTGTGCAGTACCTGTTTTTCCTCCTATTTTATATCCTTCTATTCTTGTTCCTTTTCCTGTCCCTTTATCTACAACACTTTCCATTATTCTTCTTACTTCTCTTGCTACCTCCGGCGAGAAAACTGTTTCTTCCACCACAGGTTTTGTCAGTTCCAGCACTTTTCCGTTTTCATCTACTATCTTGTCCACTACATACGGTCTTACTCTTTTACCGTCATTTACTATAGTATTAAGTGCAGTGATTATCTGGATCTGTGTCATGGAAATTCCCTGTCCGAAAGACATATTTGCCTTCCTTACTCCGTCCCATTTATTTGGCGCGGGAACTTTTATAGATGTTTCCGAATAAAGGTCTATCCCTGTTTTGCTGTCCAGACCGAATTTTTTCAGATATTCATAAAATGTTTCATCTTTTATTCTCTCTGCAATTTTTACCATCGCCACGTTTCCTGAAAGCGAAATTATTTTTTCCAGAGTAAGATCACCTGTTGTCGAATTATCGTGATCTTTTATTATTCTGTCTTTTACCTGAATCTGCCCTGATGAATTTATTATGGAATTTTTATTTATTACACCTTCCTGAAGTCCTTCTGCCACTATAAGAGGCTTAAAGATGGAACCCGGCTCGAATAAATCCGAAATATTGTTATTCTTTATTTCAGAATTGTCTTTTGCTTTTGGGTAGGAAGACATTGCTATAATCTTACCTGTGTCGCTTTCCATTATTATCCCTGTTGCTGTTTTAGCATCAAATTCCACAAAGGCCTTTTTTAATTCCTCATCTAATGTATACTGTAATACTGAATCAATTGTAAGCACAAGGTTTTTTCCGTCCTCTGCATACTTCTTTTCTGCTCTTCTTTTGGCAGTGGGAAGTTCAAAATCCCTGTATGTAGCTCTGTATGTGGCTATTACCCCGTTTGTCCCTTCAAGAGTATCTTCATAGTGCTTTTCAAGACCATATACACCTTTTCCTTCAGAATTCAAAAACCCGATTATAGGCCCGTATAATTCTTTTCCCGGATCTTTTCTTTTATATATTGTTTCAAAGAAAACACCGAATTTCAGTCCTGTTTCTTTGGAAAGCTCGCTGTTAAGCTTATTTTTCATATTATAATCAATAGGTTCCCCTACTTTCATATATTTTCTGCTCAACTTTTTTTTATCACTTATTTCCTTTTTCAAAGTCTCGAATTTTACTGATTTCAAATCTTCAGAAATTATCTTTGATATTTTCTCTATATTTTCAGTTTTCACTAAAGTCGGATCAAGTATAATCTGATATGCTTCCACATCATAAGCTATATCCTGTCCGTCTGCTGTTACTATTCCTCCTCTTTTGGCCTTTGTGATTACCTCACTGTAGTATTGTCTGTAGCCTACTTCGGACCAACGACGCCCTTCCATTACCTGTATTTTAAATAATATAAACAGCAGAAACAGAAAACTGAAGAAAAAAAACATACATACTATTATGAATCTGCCTTTAAAGCTATATTTTCTTTTCATATATTCACCTAATCAGAGATTTTTGACAAAATAATATCTGTTACCATTTTTGGGTTAGCCTTCCCTTTTGATAATTTCATAGCCTGTCCTACCAGAAATCCCATTGCCTTATCTTTTCCGGCTTTATAATCTTCCACAGACTGTGCATTTTCACTTAAAACCATATCCACTATTTTTTCTATCTCATTATTGTCTGTTATCTGAACCAGACCTTTTTCTTTTACTATTTCTTCTGGATCTCTGTTATCCGTGAGAAGGACTTCAAAGATATCCTTTGCTATTTTCGAACTTATTGTATTATTTTTTATTAAAAGTATTAATTTCCCCAGATTTTTCGGCGAAACTGTAAATTCTTCTATTGATATATTTTTATCTTTAAGTATTCTCAACACTTCTGTCAAAACCCAGTTTGAAGAAAGCTTAGCATCTCCCGAAGTTTTTACGACACTCTCATAATAATCGGCAAGTTCGATCTCTCCTGACAAAATACCGGCATCATACTCAGGAATTTTGTATTCATTGATGAATCTTCCCACTTTATCTTCAGAAAATTCAGGCATATCACCTTTTACAGCTTCAAGTCTGCTTTCTGAAATGTGCACTCTTGGAAGATCAGGTTCAGGGAAGTATCTGTAGTCCATAGACTCTTCCTTACTTCTCATTGTTCTTGTTATTCCGTTTTCCTCATCCCACAGTCTTGTTTCCTGTACTATTCTACCGCCGTTTTCAAGTATTTCAATCTGTCTCGCAGCCTCGTACTCTATAGCTCTTACCACTGCCTTGAAAGAGTTCAGATTTTTAGTTTCTGTTCTTGTTCCCAGTTCAGTTTCGCCTTTTACTCTTACAGATACGTTGGCATCACATCTCAGCGACCCCAGCTCCATGCTTACATCACTGATTTTTGTATACTTTAATCTGTCTCTTAATGTAGTCAGATATGCATATGCCTCTTCCTGATTTTTTATTTCAGGTTTTGAAATAATTTCAATCAGAGGAATAGATGCTCTGTTAAAATTCAAAAGCGATTCGCTTTCTGTATGTATATTTTTAGCTGTATCTTCTTCTATCTGGATTCTTTCTATTCCTACCTTTGCTTCTTTTCCGCTGTTTGTTTTTACATTCAGATACCCATTTTCCGCATATGGTTTAAAATACTGCGTAATTTGGTAATTTTTTGGAGAATCAGGATAAAAATAGTTTTTTCTGTCAAACTGACTGTTTGAGTTCACATCACAGTTCAGTGCAAGTGCAGCCTTTATTGCATAATCCAGTACCTTATCATTTAGTTTCGGAAGTGCCCCCGGCTGTCCTGTACACACAGGACACGCTGATGTGTTCGGATCTTTATGATCATAGTCTGCGTCACAGCCGCACCATACCTTTGTCTTTGTCTTTAGCTGGCAGTGTACTTCCAGACCTATTACCGTTTCGTATTCTTTGCTCATTTTTCCTCCTATAGCTCAGGATATGTTATTTTTCCTCTTATTTTTTCAAATTTGTCAGATACTCTGAATAATGTTCCTTCATCAAAAAACTTTCCTATTATCTGCAGTCCCACGGGAAGTCCATCTACAAAACCTGCAGGCACTGATATTCCCGGCAGTCCGGCCAGATTTATTGACACTGTAAATATATCAGCAAGATACATCTGTACAGGGTCTTCCATTTTCTCACCTTTTTTAAACGGAAGAACAGGTGATGTCGGTGTAAGAATTACGTCCACTTCTTCCAGTGCTTTATCAAAGTCATTCTTTATAAGTCTTCTTACCTGTGATGCCTTTTTATAATAAGCATCGTAAAATCCGCTGCTTAATACATAATTTCCAAGCATTATTCTTCTTTTTACTTCTTTACCGAGTCCCTGTGTTCTCGATTTCACATACATGTCCTCTACACTGCTGTTGTCCCCTCTGTAGCCGTATCTAACCCCGTCATATCTCGCAAGATTCGATGCTGCTTCAGCACAGGCTATTATGTAGTATGTAGGAACAGCATATTTTGTGTGGGGTAATGATATCTCCCTGATTTCAGCCCCCTGTTCCTTCAGCATATTTATTGAATTATCTATTACTTTTTTTATTTCCGCATCAAGGCTTTCCGAAAAATATTCCTTCGGTATTCCTATTTTCAGCCCTTTTATGTCCTCTGTAAGATATTCTGTATAATTATCCACAGCTACATCTGCAGAAGTAGAATCCATTTCATCATATCCAGCTATTATTTTCAGTGTTTCAGCTGCATCTCTTACAGTTTTGGAAAATACTCCTATCTGGTCAAGCGAAGAACCAAAAGCCATCAAACCATATCTTGATACTCTTCCGTAAGTAGGTTTTATTCCTACTACACCAGATAATGCCGCAGGCTGTCTTACACTTCCTCCGGTATCAGTTCCCAGTGCTACAGGTGCTTCTCCTGCTGCTACTGCCGTTGCAGAACCTCCGCTGCTTCCCCCAGGTACTCTGTCCATGTCCCAGACATTGGAAACCGGCTTTATTCCCGAGTTTTCATTTGACGATCCCATTGCGAACTCGTCCATATTAGTTTTTCCCAGTATCGGCATGCAGCTTTCTTTTATTTTTTTAACAACAGTAGAATCATAAATTCCAATGTAGTTATCTAAAATTTTTGATGCTGATGTTGTCAAATCACCTATAGATAAAATATTATCTTTTATTGCTATAGGAACACCATGCAAAGGACTGCTGTTTTCTTTATCTCCGTATTCTTTTGCTTCTTTCAGGGCTTTCTCTCTGTTCACACTCACAAAAGCTCCTGTTTTTTCATCTATTGAATCAATTCTGTCTAAGAATGTCTTAGTTACTTCTTCAGAAGTGGTACCGGAATTTTTTATTTTTTCCGACAGCTCTACTGCTGATAATTCATGTAGTTTCATATAATCTCACCTAACCTATAATTTTTGGTACTATTATAAAATTTTCATCTTTATCGGGAGCATTTTTCAACACTTCTTCCTGCTTTAAGCTATCTCTGACCTCGTCTTTTCTCGTTACATCGTCCAGATCCAACACGTTAAACAAAGGGTTTATCCCTTCTGTGTCCAGTTCATTCAGTTCGTTCATATAATTTAATATCTCGCTCAAGTCGCTTCTGAAGTTTTCTATCTCGTCGTCGTTAAACTCAAGTTTTGATAATATTGCTATTTTTATTACGTCTTCTTTACTTAATTCCACAATGTTCCTCCTTATACTGCCTTATTAAATCTTCAAAATCTGTAAATTCCTTAAATTCTATATTATTTTCATTACAGTGATCTACCAGCCTTGACGAACTTCTGGCAAAAACACAGTCTGCTACTTTTACCGCTTCATAATCAGACGGTCCGTCGCCTACGAAAATTACTTTTTTCCCGTTGTTTTTATAATCCAAAACAAGAGATCTTTTGTCCAGTCCAAAATATCTCTCTTCATCTAAATAAGGGAATTCCATTTTTACTTTTCCGTCTTCAAACTTTAGTTCATTAGATATAATCAGATCGCCGTCCACGAAGATATCTTCTTTTTCAAGTGATCCCGTTACATTGGTTCTTGTACCTGCACTTACTATTCTAAAGTCAAAGCCGCTTTCCAGAAATGTCTTAAATGTCCTGTCTATTCTTACATCTTCCAGAGAATTTATATACTCTTCCTCTGATAATTCGAGAGATTCCAGACAGGATTTCATAAATCCCATTATTCCCACCTGTTTATTTCTGAATTTTTCTCTTACTTTTTTCAAAAACTCAGGATTGTGCTTTCTCATTATTACATCTGTACTATCATTAAAGGAAATCGTTTTATCGAAATCCACTAAAAAAATACTTGTCATTTTCTTTATCACCTGATATTATTATAAATTTTTTATGTATTTTACCTCATCTTCAGTAAGTTTTCTGTATTCTCCCGGCTTTAGATTACCGATTTTGAATTCCCCTATTGTAACCCTTTTTAATTCTTTCACATTATAATGAAGATTCTCAAACATTTTTCTTATTTGTCTGTTTCTTCCTTCATAAATAGAAACCTTTATCTCTGCTTCGTCTATTTTCTTTATCTTCGCAGGAGCTGTTTTCTGACCGTCTATAAGTATTCCTTTTTCAAGTCTGGCAAGATCTTTTTCTTCCATAGGTTTATCCAGCTTTGCTATATATGTCTTGAAGAGTTTCTTTCTCGGATGCATGACTTTATTATATGTATCTCCGTCATTACTCACAAGAATAATTCCCTCTGTCATGTAATCCAGTCTTCCGTATGTGAAAAGTCTTTTTTTTGATCTGATAAAGTCCACTGCTATTCTTCTTCCGAAAGTATCTGCATTAGTACATATTACCTTTTTAGGCTTATACAAAAGGTAGTATTCATAACTCGTGTCCAGCTTTATTCTCTCTCCGTCGACCCTTACTATATCAGTGTCGCTTACTTCCATACCAAGCTTAGCTGTGTCTTTATTTACTGTTACCCTGTTTTGAGATATTAATTCATCTGCCTTTCTTCTTGAACAAAAACCGCTCTCGGCTATATATTTATTTAATCTCATTATTTTCCTCGTTTTCTTCTAATATATTATTCTCGTTAATAACTGCTGTTTCAGGAACTTCATTATCATCTTCGCTGTTTACACTTTTTTGTGTAAGAAGATTTATTTTCCTGAATTCCTCATATCCCGGGAGACTTTCTTCCTTATCTATATTCAGATAGCTGTAAAAGTCTTCTGTTACGTTGTACAGATTCGGAGTCCCTATGGACTTTCTCTTCCCTGAGACATATATAAGATTTTTTTCCAAAAGATTCCCGATAGCTTTCTCAGCACTTACTCCCCTGATGACTTCTATCTCTCCTTTGGTAATAGGTCCTTTATATGCTATTATTGCCAGAGTCTCCATGGTTGACTTTGATAATTTTTTTATCTTCAGCTCAGGATGAAAAAAATTCTTTATCTCTTCACCGCAGGAAGGATTAGTAACGAAACTCAGTATATCTTTATCTGTTTTCAGATTTATTCCCGTATTTTTTTTATCTTCCTTAAGCTCATTAACTGCATCTTCTATCTGCTGTTTCTCAAGTTTGAAATATTTAGATAATTCATCTATTGACAAAGGTTCTTTTGAAAGAAAAATCAGTGCTTCTATTTTATTCTTCAAATCAAGCATATCTCTTTCCTCCTGAAAATTTTATGCTCTAATACTTTAATTAAAGATTCTATGTCTAAACACGTCAGATTAAGCATAAACTCCCTGACAATCAAAATATTTAAAACATAAAATTCTGACTTACCAAAGTATTAGTACCCTGTCTTATTCACATTTGATATTTGAATAAGGTTATTCCGGTATAAGCGGTCAGACAGAATTATTCTCTTCTGAATTATTACAGCCTTGATGCTTTTTACCTGAAAAAGGATACGAATGTTTTGACTTCGTCATTTTTTTAAATTTAAATAAGACAAAACATTAAATCTCAGCCGTAAAAAATCCCATGATCAAACCTGCCTGATAAAATAAAAATTATCAAAATGCAGCAGATTTTGAAAATAAAAATCCGGCCTTTGTTTATTTGTAAATGCAGAACTAATACTCTGAATGTGATGAAATAATAACATTTTTGTACATAGCAAAATTCTCAAGTATTATCGCAATTCCTTTTATTACTGCATAAATAGGCTCATCTGCTATTGTTACAGTAAGATTAAATTCTTTTTCCAGCTTTCTTGTAAGCTCTTTTATGGCAGCACCGCCTCCTGAAAGAAATATCCCTGTTTCGTAGATATCCGCTGATACTTCCGGCTCTATTCCTTCAAGTGCAAGTTTTACAGTTTCTATTATAGTATCTATATCTCTTGTAATAGCTTCATCTATGTCGTGCCCGTGAACTTTCATACTCTTTGGAAGTCCTGTTACCAGTTCTCTTCCTCTTATTTCAAAAAGATCTTTCTCGCTTGCTGAATTGCTGGCATCTATCTTTAGTTTTTCAGCTGTTGTTTCTCCTATAAGAAGATTATATTTCTGTCTTATAAAATCTATAATATCCTCGTTAAATCTGTCTCCTGCCACTTTTATCGAAGTCGAGTAAGCAACTCCTCCTGATACTATAAATGCAAGTTCTGTAGTTCCTCCGCCTATATCGATTATCATGTGTCCTTTTGGTTCAAAAATGTCTATTCCTGCTCCTATTGCTGCTGCTACCGGCTCTTCCACCAGATATACCTCTTTAGCTCCCGAGTCTTTTACTACGTCCATAACGGCTCTTCTCTCTACCTGTGTTACGCCGCTCGGAACACAGATAATTACTCTTGCACTCTGGAACTTATCTTTTTTTATCTTATTCAAAAATCTCTCAAGCATTTTTTCAGTAATTTCATAGTTTGAGATTACTCCGTTTTTCAGAGGTCTTATGATTTTTGTGTGTGAAGCAGTTCTTCCTATTACTTCTTTTGCTTTTATCCCTATGTTTTCTATACTTTCAGTTTTTAGGTTTATTGCTATATATGTCGGTTCATCTATTAATATTCCTTCGTTTCTTACATACACTACTGTGTTCGCCGTCCCCAGGTCAATTCCTACATCTTTAGATGCAGATTTTACAAAACTTCTCATTACTTTTTTAATTTTAAACATTTTTCCCTCCATGAATTTTAATGTAATATTCTATTCTTCATCCATCATTACCTGTTTATCTTCATTAATTACCCCACAGTCCATTAATTGTTCATAAATTCTGGATGCCCTGTTAAATCCTATTTTCAGTTTTCTCTGTATCAGAGAAATTGATGCTTTCCCCTCCTGTCTTATTACCTCTACAGCCTCATTAAATAATTCGTCTTTTTCTATATCATTTTCCATTTCAAACAATATTCCCTCATTGTAATCTGTCTCATAGTTTGCCTTAAGCTTTGTAGTGAGCTTATGCACTTCCTCGTCTGAAATAAATGCTCCCTGTATTCTTTCCAGTTTTGACGAACCATTTTCCAAAAGAAGCATATCCCCTTTTCCGAGAAGTTTTTCCGCACCGGGACTATCTAAAATTGTTCTTGAATCTATCTGCGATCTCAGTGCAAATGATATTCTGCTTGGCAGATTTGCCTTAATCATTCCTGTTATTACATCTGTCGACGGTCTTTGTGTTGCCACTACAAGGTGGATACCTACTGCTCTTGCTTTCTGTGCGATTCTTGCTATTGATTCTTCCACACTTCCGGCGGCTACCATCATCAGGTCTGCCAGCTCATCTATTATTATAATTATGAATGGCATCTTTTCTATGCCGCCCAGTTCATTATAACTCTGAATATTTCTTACTCCTACCTCCATTAACGTTCTGTATCTGTTTTCCATTTCGCTTACAGCCCATTTCAGTGCAATAGAGGCCTGTTTAGGATCTATTATTACCGGCAGGAGCAGATGTGGTATTCCGTTAAACGGCATCAATTCTACCATTTTAGGGTCCACCATTATGAATTTTACATCTTTGGAGGATCTTTTTGTAATCAGGGAAGCTACCAGTGTATTTACCGCCACACTTTTCCCTGAGCCTGTCTGCCCTGCTATAAGCAGATGAGGCATTTTGGCTATGTCTATTATTTTATCTCTTCCTACTATATCTTTTCCCAAAATTACCTTTAGGGATTTTCGTTCTTCCAGTTCTTTATTCCTTATTAGATTCGAGAAATAAACCGGTTCCTTGACTTTATTCGGCGTTTCTATCCCTATGGTATTTTTCCCTGGAATAGGAGCCTCTATTCTTATGCTTTCTGCTGACAGGTTCATTGCGATGTCGTCTGCCAGTGCAGTAACCTTATTTACTCTTATTCCTTTTGGTATTACCAGTTCATACCTTGTAATCGTGGGTCCTCTCTGATAATCTACCACCTGTGCATCTATTCCGAATTCTTTCAGTACTGATTCCAGATGAGCTACATTTTCCTGTATGATTTTTTCCATTTCCATTCTTTTATTTTCGTCAGGCTCTCTCTGTACAAATATATCATCAATGGATATCTTATGAAATTCCTCTTGTACATATTGTGCTTTCTGCGGCTCCTGAACAGGTGCCGTCTCTTTCTGAATAAGTGTTTCCGGTGAGAAAGTCTTCTGTACCGGAGGCATTTCTTTTTCCAGAGAATGAATACGCATTTTTTCATACTTGTTCATGCCGCCCTGTGTGTCATCCTGTGTATTATCGGCTGCCGGCATGCTGCTGTATGTTTCCTCACTGTCTTCTGTATAGTCTGATTCATTCATAAGTATATTTTCATTTAACTCTTCTTCAATAAGTTCGTTTTCCGCAAACTGATCCTGTATACTCTGCTCTTCGTCATAAAAATTATTATCATCTGTCAGTTCTTCAGGATAATCAGGCATTTCCTGCGGTTCTTCCTGCTGATCCGATATTTTGAATTCCTCCTGAAAGTTATGCACTGTCCTTATGGGTGAAACATCTTCTTCCTGTTCGCTGTCACTGCCCTCCTGTCTTGGAGCGGCTGTTTTTCTTGTCAGACCGAATGCTTCGGCTTTTTTCTTTCTTTCTTTATCTCTTCTTATTTCTTCGAGGTAATCAAGCCATTCTTTCTGCTTTCTTTCCAGCTCTGAATTACTGTAATGTTCCTCTCCGTCCTCTGTTTCTGTCTTAGGTTTTCTCGACAGCTCGAAACTGAGTTTTTCTTTTCTTGCATTTATAATTTTATTTTTAAGTTCTTCTCTTTTATCCAGACGCAAATTCTGCTGTTCCTTTTTCTCTATAATCTTCTTCGCCTTAAGTATCTTCGATTTCTTCCTGTATTCATCACTTCTGTAATATTTTACTAGAGCTAAGATCAGCAAAGCACCGAAAGCAATAAAATCCTTCAGAAGGAATAGTATCGCCGTAGTAACTATTATCAACAGAATTACAGAAATACTTCCGGAATGAATTATTTTGTAAAACGGAAAAGCCAGAAAACTTCCGATCAGACCGCCGCTGTTAGGAAATCTGTTAACATTAAATCCTATTTCAAGTAATTTTCTTCCGGATTCAAAAAAGTTTCCCGGAAGCTTCACGCTGATATATTTTTGTGTAAAATACAGCGACATGCTTAAGAATAAGATTATATAAGCGTATAATTTTCCTTTATCTACTTTTATTTTTGATTTACTTGTGTATATATTAACCAGCCCGAAAAAAATCAATGAAAAAACTGTAAATAACAGCATTTTCCCGAAAATTATCTCAAATAAATTTAAAATTGATAAAAGTGCATTCTCCTCAATTTTATCATTTTTATATATTAATATTTTTTTATATAAAAGCAATAGTAGGACTACCAGTCCGATAGTAGTAAAAACAGTTCCCCGAAGCATCTTTCTTCTACTATTATTCATTATTTTTCTCCTAAATAAATTTTCAAATTATTTTATCATAAAAATAGTATTTTTACAATTATTGAATTACGTTCACTATCAATAAAAATTACCAATTTTCAAAAATAAAACACCTGTATTTTTTTATACTTTGTTCTATATGCTGTAAACGCATATTTTTCGCCATTTCCAAATAAAGCATGTATTAAATAAATCATTCATACTAAGATGTGTAAAAAAAACGTTAAATTACCCGCTTTTGATATTATGCAAAGACATTAAAAAATGCTTTTCCTGCTTTATTTTATGTAAATTTGCCTGTTTTACCGCTGTTTCAATTTCTGCATAATTTACCATAATACAATTATTATATCATGTTTGAACATTAATTTTAACTATTTTAACAGCTTTTTTCATATAAATAATTTATTATTACGATATAAAAAATCCAGACTGGATTTACATAAAAAATTCAAGACTTATTTTTTATTAATTAAGTATAATTTTAAAAAATCAACAAATAAATTTGTATATTATTTTATATCTCACATGTTTTTTTAATTAATTCCGTAAAAAAGCATCTGAACCTGCGAAAATATTTCTTTTTCCCTTTAAAAATTAATTATAACATATTTTCCTGTGTTTTTTCAGTTTTATTATTTCAAAAGTAAAGCGGTACTTTCTTTAGTCAAAGCTCAAAGCCGCAGATAACTGTCAACATTTTGTCATTGACATAAAAAATAAGGCACCGGACTAATTTTTAATCCGGCACCTTTTCTGTCAGCAGACGAAATATTCATACTCAGGCCGATTTTTTCTCTACATCATTACCAGCCCGGCATTTATACTCGAAGGGTACAAGTGTCCGGATATTAACCCGCAGTTATTATTCTGATCATTGATGTATCAGACACACCAGTTACCCCGATAACAGAATTTTATATGAAGGTATAAAAAACAAATACCTCGGCAGACTTAGACGTTAAATATCTAATATTGCCAAGGTACCATATATATATCCCTAAAATATTATATTATTTTACAAGGTCTACCAATTTTGCAAATTCTCCTGCATTATTCACAGCTAAATCAGCCAGAACTTTTCTGTCTAATTCAATTCCTGCTTTTCTCAGACCATTCATAAATTTAGAGTAAGATAATCCGTTTAATCTTGCTGCTGCATTTATTCTGATTATCCATAATTCTCTCATTTTTCTTTTCTTTAATTTTCTATGCTCTGTAGCATAAGCCATTGCTTTTTTTACAGCTTCGTTTGCTTTTTTATAATTAGTTCTGCTAGACCCTCTAAAACCTTTAGCTTCCGCTAAAACTTTTTTATGTCTTTTTTTTCTTACTATTCCTGTTTTTACTCTTGGCATTTTATTCCCTCCTTATCGATTATCTTCCTTCTTGTCCTGCTAACAATTTAGCTATTTTTCTGCTTCCTCCAACAGGTGCTTCTATATCTTTTCCTAGTCTGTTCTTTCTCTTTTTACTTTTCTTAGTCAAAATGTGACTTTTTCCAGAATGTCTCAGCACAAACTTTCCTGTTCCCGTAACTTTTACTCTCTTTTTCGTCCCTTTATGAGTTTTCATTTTAGGCATTGCTTCATTCCTCCTTATTCGTTATTTTTTAGGTGAAAGCAAAACAAATTTCTGTATTTGGTCTTTCCCGTATTTTTTTTCTATGATCGCTTTATCTTTAAAATGATCAGCTAGTTCATCCAGTACTTTTATTCCCTGATCAGCATATAACTTTTGTCTTCCTGCAAGTCTCAGACTGATTTTTATCTTATATTCTTTTTCAAGGAATTTTTCGATTTGTGAAATCTTTGTATCTTTATCATGAGTATCAATATGAGGTTTTACTCTCATCTCTTTTGTAACTACCTGTTTTTGCTTCTTTTTGTTTTCCTTATCTTTTTTTGTTTTCTCATATTTAAATTTCCCATAATCCATTATTTTACATACTGGCGGATCGGCATTCGGAGATATTTCTACTAGATCCATACCTGCCTCCTGTGCTTTTTCCAAAGCCTCTCTAAGCGTCAAAACTCCGTATTGTTCACCATCATCAGATACTACTCTTAGTTCCTTTGCTCTTATTGCCTCGTTTATTCTTGTAGTATCTTTATTAGTTCCTTTAAATATATAGAACACCTCCTAAAATAATAAAAACAGGGTAATAGAAAACCCTGCTATCTCTCATATAAAAATAAGATAAACATATTCATTTACCCGGATATCTCGGAATAGACATATTCCAGCATGTATAATTAACTATACACGGATATCAAGGTGAGAAACAAAGTTTCTACTTCTACTATAACCTGTTATTCAATTGACTTGAATATAATACACTAATATTTCCGCTTTGTCAAGAATTATTACTCTTCTTTGATAAAATATTCTGCTCCCTGCTGGATTTCTGCTTCTGTATTCTGCTTTTTAAATAAAAAAAATTCAAAAAATAAGGTGCAGATATTCCTGTAACAAAAATATAATTTTTGTCAGCCGGAGCATTGCACCTGTACTGTATATAATCATTACCTTTTAGAAGGTAGTATTACCATAGATATTTCTATAATTTGAAACCGTATTTGGCAAATATTTCTTTTGAAGCATCGTTTTGAAGATATTTCAGGAATTTTTCCGCTTCTTCTTTATTTTTTGCTTCTTTTATAATAGCTGCAGGATATACAATAGGATCATGCGTATCAGCTGCAAATTCTTCAATTATAAATCCGTTTTTCAGAGTCAGTGCATCAGAAGAGTAAACCACTCCTGTTTCTATTTCTCCGGAATCCACTATAGTAAGCACTGCTGTAACATCTTTTTGATAAATAGCTTCTTTTTCTATTTCAGTCCACATACCCAGTTTTTCAAAAGCTTGTTTTGCATACTTTCCTGCCGGCACTGTATTCAGTTCTCCCAAAGCTATCTTTATTCCTCCGGCTTTCAAATCTTCTATACTTTTTATTTTGTCTTTTACATCGCTGCTTCCTATTAATACAAGACTGTTTTTCAAAAGATCCTGTCTTGTCCCTTCAAGAAGAAATCCTTTTTCTTCCAGATTATCCATATTTTTCTTACTTGCCGACAGGAATATATCTACAGGGGCTCCTCCTGTAATCTGTTGTTCCAGTGTTCCCGAACCTCCTGAATTAATTTTTATTTTTACTCCGGGATTTTCAGTTTCATAATTTTTCACTATTTCATCAATTGCATTTTTTGTACTGGCAGCTATACTTACAGTAAGTTCTTTCTGCTCTGTTGCTGGTTTTTCCGCGGCTGCCTCCTTTGCATCTTTTCCGCTTCCACATGCTGTTGTCAGCACTATAATACTTAATGACAGCAGAATCCCCAATATTTTTTTCACCATACCTGATCTCCTTTATATTTTAGTTTTATTACCAGTTTTATATTGCATGTCTCACTCGGAACTTTCTTTTGTTATTTCGTTTCTTTTAAGAAGTTTGTTTGTTACCAATACAAGCGACATGCTTATTACCATAATAAGTATTACCAGTATATTTGCTGTTCTGTTATCCCCGCTTCCAATAGAAAAATAAATCAGGAGAGGTATTGTCTGTGTCTGTCCCGGAATATTCCCCGCTACAATCAGTGTAGCCCCGAATTCTCCCAGCGCTCTTACAAATGCAAGTATAACCCCGCCTATTATTCCGTTTAATGCAATTGGTATTATTATAAACCAAAAAAGCTTCAGTTCGCAGGCTCCGTCCACTCTTGCCGCATCTTTTACATCTTCTCCCACATAAGTAAAAGCATTCTTGGCATTTTGGTATATCAGCGGAAAACTTACTACTATTGCTGCGATACATGCTGCCTGCCATGTAAATAATATATTAATTCCAAAATTTTTATAAAGAATCTGGCCGAACATACTTTTTCTTCCGATCCCGAGCATTATCAAATAACCGACCACAGTAGGCGGCAGTGCTATAGGCATAAGAAATAATGTCTCCAGTATGCTTTTTCCCCTAAAGTCATGTTTACTAAATATATATGCTGTAATAATCCCCAGAAAACTGGTTATTAATGTTGAAATCCCCGTAACCTTCAATGATAAGAATATTGCTTCATACATTAATATTAGCCTCCGCCCTTTTTTATGTTATTTCACTTCATCATCTTTCGTCATGTTTCATAACGTTTAATACATTATAGTTAGGAAAGAATAATTTGTCAAGTGTCTGATATTCAAATAATTGCATTTACGCCCCAAAAAAGCTATAATAAATTAAAAAACTTATTCATACGGAAAGGTTGGATTATATGGATAATACTAAAGCCCTTACTGTACAGGATGTAGCCGACATGTTGAAAATAGCCAAAAATACAGTTTATGAACTGGTAAAACGCGGCGAGCTGAATTCCTACAAAGTAGGGAGAAAAGTCCGTTTTACATTAGTAGATGTGGAGTCCTATATTGAAAATTCAAAAAAAATACAAAATCCCCAGGAAAAGGGAAGCACCGGTCTTTCGGATTTATACTCGGATAATCTGGGCGGTCTTAATAAAATTCCTGCGGGAAATGATTTTATAGTATGTGGTCAGGATCTTATGCTGGATATTCTCACAAGTTATATGGGAAAATATTGTAAAAATATCTCTGCACTTCGTGCTTATATAGGCAGTTACAGCAGTCTTGTCGCCTTATATCACGGATATATTCAGGCTGCTACCACACATTTATGGGACGGGGATACAGGACAGTATAATGTTCCTTTTGTAAGAAGACTCCTTCCGGGAATTCCCGCTGTTATAATTCACCTTACCTGTCGTATGCAGGGATTTTATGTAGCTAAAGGAAATCCTAAAGGTATAAAATCTTGGGATGATCTGAAACGTGACGACATTACCCTTATCAACCGTGAAAAAGGTGCAGGTTCACGTGTTCTGCTTGATGAGCATCTCCGTCTTATTAATATTTACGGAAGCTCAGTAAAAGGCTATAATAACGAAACTCAGTCCCACCTTACCGTAGCAAGTACAGTAAGCCGGGGAGCTGCCGATGTGGGAGTAGGTATAGAAAAAATTGCTTCACAGGTCGAGGGAATTGAGTTTATTCCTCTTCAAAAAGAAAGATATGATTTGGTGGTAAAAAAAGAGATTTTTGATACATTTACTGTTCAGAGTATTCTGAAAATTTTACGTTCCGACGAGTTCAGAGCTGAATTTAAGGATATCGGCGGCTATGATATAAGTGAAATGGGCGAAATCGTCGCATGGACATAAAAGAACGATTGGATATTTTTATTGCTTCTCTTGTGTTATTATGTTAGAATTATGCTAATTTTATATTAGGAGGGTATTGATGAAAAAACTATTTATTTTTGTTATGATGTTCTTTTTAGTAATAAGCTGTGGCAAACCAAAGTCACAAAAAGATTTTGAAGGCCGTATGTCTGAGATTCAGTCGGCTGATAATGAAAAAGCGTTGAACTTTCTTGAAGAAGGTACTGATAATGCAGCTGTTCAAAATTTTGAAGACTTTTATCTGAATTTTTTCAAAAAAGTCGAATATAAGGTGTTAAGCGCTGAAGAAAAAGAGAATGAAAGTATACTTCAGGTAGAAATAAAAGCTCCAAATGTAGTGGAACCTTTTATTGATATCTTTCAAGAAGGAATTGGTCTGGCTTTTAGCGGTGCTTCCGAAGAAGAAATGGAAAAATTCTTCAATGACAGCATGAACGGCATTTTACAAAAAAAAGACATAACCTACTTATCAGGAACTATTCCTGTATACATGACAAAAAATGAGGATGGAGAATGGGAAATCGACACAGAAAGGAATTCTGAGTTATTCGTATATCTTACTGGCGGGTTAAGTACTTTTGCACAGCAATAAAATTTGAATCTATATGAAAAACAGGCTCTTTAAGATAAAAACTTAAAAGCCTGTTTTTCATATTTGCTTATTAATAAGACATTTTCATTTTATATGACATATCCCAAAATAAAAATTCAAATTCCATGCTTGTTCTGAATATTTCCTCTATTTTCTTTAACTCTTTTTGTTTTTTATTCTCGCATAATACATCAAGGTAATCGCAAAACCAGCTGAAAGATTCTCCGAATTCGTCACTTGCGTAAGTATCTATCCATTTATTATAAAAATCATTCTTCGGAAGATTTCCGTATTCCTGCTTCAGTCTTTTGGCAAAGTCGTGATAAGACCATGCACAGGGGAACACCACTGCAATAATTTCGGCAATTGTTCCTGTATATGCAGTGGAAAGCATATTTGAAGTATAGGCTTTATTAAACAGAGACTGCCCTGCATTTGCCGCTTCTTCCTCGGTAATCCCGAAATCTTCCATATATTTCCTGTGAATATTCATTTCTTCACATAAAATATTATGTTGAATTTCTGCAAATTTTGCCATATATTTTTCTTCATTACATTTTACCATTCCTGCGGCAAATACCTTGGCATATTCCATTAGATACTGATAATCCTGTATAAGATAAAATTTGAATTTTTCCTTTTCCAGAGTTCCCATCCCCAATTCCTGTAAAAACGGATGTTTGTAACATTCTTCCCAGATTTTCCCGGCTTTTTCTTTTAAAGTTTCTGAAAATGACATATAATTTCCTCCCTGATTTAAATCTTCTTTAGTTTTTTTAATTTCAAAGCAGCTTCTTTCATATCTTTTTCACCTAATATTGCTGATACTACAGCTATTCCATCTGCTCCTGCCTTAAAGATTTCTTCTGCATTGTTTATATTTATTCCTCCTATTGCTACTACCGGAATTTTGGTTTTTAATTTTATTTTCTCTAATTCATTGATTCCTACATACTTTGCATCAGATTTCGTCCTTGTAAGAAACATCGCTCCGGCTCCCAGATAATCGGCACTGTTTCTTTCGGCCTCCAGTGCTTCTTTTACATTTGATACTGATACACCTAATATCTTATTTTCCCCTATTAATTTCCTTACTTCTCTTGCCGGCATGTCATCCTGCCCTACATGCACACCTGCTGTATCTGCTGCCATTGCCACATCCACTCTGTCATTTATTATCAGCGGAATATTATAACTGTCAGTAAACATTTTTATTTTTAAAGCCATATTGTAAAATTCCGCTGTAGAAATATCCTTTGCCCGCAGCTGTATTACGGTAACTCCTCCCTCTATTGCTTCACTTATGCTCTTTTCGGCATTTTCCAGTGTAATAAAACTGCTGTCTGCTACGAGATACAGAGAGTAATCAACATCTGCCTTGTATCTGTTTTCTTTATTCATCTCTATTTTCACCTCATCCTTCAAAAATTTTTGTATTTTCTCCGATAATTCCGTGTGAAATCTTATATACTTCATCAAGAAGTGCAGTCCTGAAACTTCCGCTTCCATATTGCCCTGCCAAAGCAAAAGCTCTCTCTCCTGCGAGACCCATACACATTATCCCCGCTGCCGTCCCCAGCAGCAAATCATTAGAGATACTGCAAAACACTGCTGTTAACGATGTTGTCATGCAGCCTGTTCCTGTTATATCCGACATCATTTTATGCCCGTTCTCCACATATATAACTCTTTTCCCGTCAGAAATAATATCCTTTTCACCTGTTGCGGCTACTATACAGCCTGTATCTGCTGCCAGTTTCATCACTTTTTCCCTGATGATATCCTCATTTATATTTTTATCATCATCAGAGACATCTACCCCCTTTGCTCCGGCACTTACACCCGAAATGAACAGTATTTCCGATACATTCCCTTTCAAAACCGACGGCTTTACTTCATTAAGAATTCTGTCCGCAGTTTCATTTCTGAAAGTTCCTGCTCCTGCACCCACAGGATCAAAAATCACCGGAATATTTTTTTTCTTTGCGGCTTTACCTGCTTTTATCATTGACTCTATAGTTCTTTTATTTAATGTCCCCATATTTATCACCAATGCCGCAGCTAAAGACACAATATCCTCTGCTTCTTCGGGATCATCAGCCATAACAGGCGACGCTCCTGCTGCAAGTGTAATATTGGCACAGTCATTTACAGTTACATAGTTGGTTATATGATGAATCAGCGGTTTCTTCGCTCTCACGATATCAGGATATTCCTTTATTATATCTGTTATTTTATTATTCATGATCTTCCCCTCCGCTTTCAAGTCCGTTTTTATATAAAGAATAAAAATGATTTGTCGGTCCGTGGCCTTTTCCTATATCAAGCGAATGCTTTATTGCTGTTGTAACATATATTTTTGCTTTCCTAACCGCGTTCTCCAAGTCCATTCCCAGTGCAAGATTTGAAGCAATTGCCGACGAATACGTACAGCCTGTTCCATGTGTATTTTTAGTATTTATTCTCTTGGCATTAAAATAATGATAGTTTTTCCCGTCATACAGGATATCAAGCGCCTCGCTCTCAAGGTGTCCGCCTTTTATCAAAACATTTTTACTTCCCATATCATGTATTTTTACAGCGGCTTTTTTCATATCATCTGTAGTTTCGATTTTTATTCCTGCTATTCTTTCAGCTTCGGGAATATTCGGCGTAAGCAGATCAGCCGCCGGGATTATTATCTCTATTAACGCACCCACAGAATCAGGATCCATGAGCGGACAGCCGTTTTTAGCATACATTACAGGATCAGCTACAATATTCTGTGCTTTATACTCCGAAAGTTTCTCTGCTACTGCCTTCATGCTTTCCTCTCCTGAAAGCATGCCTATTTTCACCGCATCTGCTCCAATATCTTCAAAAACTGCATCAATCTGCTTTTGGATCATATCAGTTCGTATGTCCTGAATATCAATAACTCTGCTGGTATTTTCCGCCACTACAGATACTATTACACTCATTCCAAAAAGACCGTGAGCCGAAAAAGTTTTCAAATCTGCCTGTATTCCAGCTCCGCCGCTGCAGTCAGATCCTGCGATACTCAAAATTTTTTTCATTATGTTCCTCCTAGGTAAAAAATTTATATAAAAAAAACTTCCCTCTATAGGAAAGTTCTCTCTTTATATCTCATAATATTTTACCTCAAAATAAAAAGACTGCTTCCCTGCACTAGTGTAGTAACCACAATATATTCTGTGAAACGATGCCGGATATTTTTTCACTCTGCAAGGAAGAAGATGAAGATGTAGCGGGTCTACATCGACTGATGATAACGCCGCAGATGGAAAAATAGACAATGTCGTTTGGCAGAATATATTGTGGTTGCTACACTAATATTAACTGACAGGTTCTATGGGTCAGGTTTTAGCCTTCTCAACTGCAAGCAGTCCCCCCGCATAATATTTAATTTTATTAAAATAAAAAAGGTGCCTCAAAAATATAGAAAGCACTTAATCAAAAAAATTATAGTTTTGTAACTGCTTCCCTACTCCAGTATTAACTGACAGGTTCTATGGGTCAGGTTTTAGCCTTCTCAACTGCAAGCAGTCCCCCCGCATAATATTTAATTTT
>NZ_JAMZGM010000028.1 GCF_024158605.1 Sebaldella sp. S0638
AAATAATTATTACATAAAGTAACAAAGATTTTAAGTAGTTAATTTAGCTTTTTTAACTACAAACATATTATACAAGGGAGGTAATACAATGAAAAATAAGTTTATAATGACTTTAGCGTTAAGCCTTATAATCGTGTCTTGTACAACGACTAATCCTGAGACAGGGAAAACACAAGCCAGTAAAACTACTATAGGTGCAGGTGCTGCTGCAGGGGCTGTACTGGGTCAGATTATAGGTAAAGACACTAAAGGAACTGTAATAGGTACCGCTGCTGGTGCTGCGGTAGGTGCAGTTATTGGTAATATATTTGATAAACAGGAAGCTAAATTAAGAGAAGATCTAAAAGGAACTGGAGTAGAAGTAACAAGAACTGCCGAAGGTGAAATAAAATTAACGGCTCCGGAAAATGTTACATTTGCTACAAACAGCAGTACTATTTCTTCAAAGTTTACTAATACGCTTGACTCTATTGCATCTGTATTAAAAGAATACCCTGACTCTAACATCACAGTTTCAGGACACACAGACAGTACAGGGAATGATGCTATAAATAATCCTCTTTCAGTAAACAGAGCAAACAGTGTTGCCAGTTATCTGAAACAGCAAGGTATTGCTTCTAGCAGAATAACTGCTGCAGGTTACGGAAGTAAACAGCCGATAGCTTCGAACTCTACAGCTGACGGACGTGCACAAAACAGAAGAGTTGAAATAAAAATAACTGCAAAATAAGATTCATAACGAAAAACAGACTTTGAGCCAATTTATAAAACTGGTAAAGTCTGTTTTTCTATTTTTAAAGGAAAATATAAATTACTAAAACTGCTGTCTTACCAACAGTAACTATAAAACTGACGATATTTTCTCTACTATAATAAACTCTCTTCCATCTTTTTCATATTTTTTATCTGTCTTTATAAAACCAAATTTTTCATAAAATCCTGTTTTTTCTATTCTTGAATTACACCATATTTTTTTTATATCATTTCTTTCTGCATAGTCAATTACCTCATTAAGAAGTATTGTACCGTAGCCTTTTCCCTGTTCATCCTTAAGAGTGGCAAATTTTCTGAACTGAATACTGTCCTCTTCTGTAAATAAAGATATTACTGATACTAATTTATTATTTATATAAAAACCCAGATGTATCCCGTTTTCATCATCTGCCAGTTTTACATACTCTGTATCTTTTTCAGGATACATGACTTCGTGTCTTAATTCCCATACTTTTTCAAGCTCTGTTTCTTTTATCTGCATTTTCATATTTTCTCCTGTTATCATTATTATATTCTTATTTTTTTTATATATTTTATTTTTGATATATTGATTTTAATATGATCCGAAAAACAAGTCAAATTTATTTTCAGGCACTGCCCTTTTTTAATTTTTTCCATTGATAAATTACCCTATAAATGTTATACTTTACACTCAGGAGGTGTAACATGAAATTCTTTGATTTCATAAAAAGTTTTTTCATTTTCACAATAAAAGAGATATACTCTTTTTTTTTAAAATTGCTGTTAGCAATAGTTGTTTTTACAATCATCATTCTTGTTTTCGCTGCTTCAATGGGGAAAATGCTTGAGCAAAAAAATACCGTAAATAAGAATTATGAATATGTTGTGTTTAATCCTTATGATCCCACAGAGGATAAATTAAATAACAGACTTTTTGTAAATTCCAAATATAATGTAAATTTTTATAAAATACTTAACTCTGTGGACCATATTGCACAGGATCCCAAAGTAAAAGGTGTTATTATTAATCTTGATCAGATTTCACTGAATTCTGCACAGATAGAGGAACTCATCCCGAAATTTGAAAAGATAAAAAAGAGCGGGAAAAAGATATATGCATATGGAAGCTACATTGATAACAATAAATACTCGCTGGCTATAAATGCAAATGAAATTAGCATGGTACCGTCAGCATCTGCCGACCTGTCTATCACAGGTTATCATTATTCAAGCCTTTATTATAAAAATCTTTTTGATAAGCTTGGAATTGATATTAAGGTTATTCATATCGGTGACTTTAAGTCATACGGGGAAAATTATACCAGAACTTCTATATCTGATGAACTGAAAGGTGAGCTGACAAGAATTTTGGACAGAAGGCTTAATATATTCACAGAAAATATTTCTAAAGCAAGAAAAGTTGAAAAAAATAAACTTTCTGCTGATATTCTGAATGGTGACGATTCTTTCCTTACTCCGTTTAATGCGAGAGACAGAGGATTCATCGACAAACTTGAATATTCCGGGCAGCTTTTCCAAAGATTGGGAGTAACTGACGATAATGTCATCGACATCTATGATTATGCTGATAAAGTCCGTACACCGCAGAAAAAGGATAAAATAGCTGTTATTTACGCTGAAGGCCCTATTATGTATGATGAAAATACAGGAAATAACATTGCTATTACACCGGCTAATATTGCAGAAAAGATAAAACAGCTGAAAAAAGTAGATAATCTTAAAGGTGTAGTATTAAGAGTAAATTCTCCCGGTGGTTCTGCACTGAGTGCTGAACTTATCTACCAGATGTTCTCGGAACTACCTGTCCCTGTTTATGTTTCAATGGGAAGTACTGCAGCTTCGGGCGGTTATTATATAGCTATGGCAGGAGACAAGGTTTTTGCTGATAAAAGTACAATTACAGGCTCTATTGGTGTGGTAAGTGCCATCCCAAAAGTACAGAAGGCTGCCGGTAATTTGGGAATAGACAGCAGCAGTATTACAAAAGGAAAATTCTCTGATTTATATGATCCTTTTGTGGATTTAAGCGACGAAAGCGCAGAAAGATTACGTACAAGCATGTTAGAGACTTATAATGAATTTAAGTCAAGAGTTCAGAAAAACAGAGGTATATCAGCCGACAAGATTGAAGAGTATGCACAAGGCAAGGTATGGCTTGGTGATGAGGCAAAAGAAATAGGACTTGTTGACCAGATCGGCTCACTAGACGATACAATACAAACTATGGCAAAAGACCTTAAATTACAAAGTTACAGTGTGGAAGAAGTTTTTGTAAATGAAGATTATAACAAAATTCTCCAAAGACTTTCAGGATACATAACAGCTCAGGTTACTCTGCTGGACATACCTAAAGCTATGAATGAAATAGAATTTTTAAAGAAAAATTCTGTAAAACCGCTCTATTATCTGCCGTATGATATTAGAACACTTGTTTATTAATTCTAAAATTTTGAATAACAAATCACAGAGATATCTGTCAGAAATATAACTATTTTTCTAACAGGAATATCTGGAAAATATATCATAAAAGGACTGATCCCTGTATATAAGGTTCAGTCCTTTTTATTTTTCCTCTACTTAATTCACAAGCTATAATTTAGCTATTTCAATACTTACATTGCTTATTGCTCCACTGTCATGACTATAATCAGAAACTTTAATCATGTAATTATCTCCTGCTACTTTTTCATATGGAAATACTTATCCATTTGTTTTTATTTTTAATTTTATTAAATAAAAAAAGGCTCTTTCTCAATATTTCAGAACCTTTTTAAAATAATAACTTTTATCAGATGAACATATACTTTATTTTTATCTCTATTTTATCTTCAAGATTATATTTGCCAATATATTCAACAGATCTAATTTAATATTTTATAATATAAAATTTATCAATTATTTTAAAATCAATAAACATTCCCTTTGCACCATACATCTCTTATATTTATTCACCTTCATAACATTCTACTATTTCCCCGAAATACATATAGTGATAATCTTTTAAAGGATAACTGGCACTCTTTACATCTTCTGGAAATTCGTCACCATTCATAAGCTGCTTAAACTTTATTTTGCATTCATAATACATGTCACAGCCTTTTATCACAGGTGATTTTGTCACTTTTGACGGGATAAATTCCACTGTTTCCGATTTATCTATATCTCTTCCTGATTTTGTACCGCATATCCCCAGTTCTTTGTTCAGATCATTTCCAAAAGGAATACTTACTGTGAAATCTTCCGCCTCTCCCAAAAGTTCGTTTGTATATCTCTGCGGTCTCACCAAAACCATAAAATATGGCTTATTCCACATTATCCCTATATATCCCCATCCTATAGTCATTGTATTTACCTTAGTCCCTGATCTGACACTTAGAAAGGCTCCGTTTTTTAGTCTCCCCATTGTTTTTTCCATATTCATAGTAAAATCCATAATATCACCGCTTTCAAAATTTATAATAATAAAAAGACCTATTTAATTATAAGGTCTTTTTGTTATATATTTAATCTTTTTATTTCTTTTAAGAGTTCACTTTCAGAAAAAGGTTTTGATAAAAAAGCCTTTGCTCCTGCTTCTTTTCCTAGTTTAACATAGTTTGATAATGCTACCATTGTACTGCAGATTATGATATTAGCATTCGGATCAAAATTCGTAATCATCTGTGTAGCTCGTAATCCGTGAATTTTCGGCATGTTTATATCCATCGTTACCAGATCCGGTCTGTTTTCTTTATATAACTCTACTGCTTCTGCACCATTCTCAGCTTCCATTACCTCAAATCCGTTTCTTTCCAGTATCTCCCTTATATCAGATCTGATATAAGATGTATCATCAACAACCAATGCTTTTTTAGCCATCTCCACCACCTCTATAAAAATAATTCAATTAGTTTTTTTGCCTCTGCATCAGAATCACAGCTGCCTATTATTTCATGATCAGGAAGTGCTTCTTTCAGCTGATACAGTGCATTCCCCATAACATATCCTTTTCCTACCATTTTCAACATTTCATAATCATTAAAACCATCACCAAAAGCAACAACTTCTGACATTTTAATTTTTTCCTTTTTCATCAGAATTTTTATTGCATTACCTTTATGAACCTCTATATCAAATACTTCCAGACATTCCGGAGTAACCATCGCTATATTTACATTACCGTCAGTCAGTAAAAATAATTCTTTTTCCAGTCTCATCAAATGCTCATGTTCCCCTATGAAAAAGAACTTTGAAACTGACATCTGTTTTGCCTCTTCCACTTCTATTTTATGAGGAAGAAAATGTTTCAAGTCCTTAAAAGGATCCATTGTCATCTCTTCAGTAATATACCATACATTATCAGAATACAGATTCAGAAATATTTCTTCTCCGTATTTTTTATAATCCATTTCCAGAATTTTTCTAGCATATTTTTTTTCCAGATCATTAGCGTATATTGTTTCACCGTTTTCATCATTTATTCTTGCACCGTTTGATGTAATCAACGGAACTTTTATCCCGATTGTTTCCATTATTCTTTTTGTATCCGGATATGATCTTCCCGTTGCTATAAAGAACTTTATTCCTTTTTCCCTGATTTTGTTAATTACATCTTTTGAAAATTCCGAAACTTCCTTTTCATTGTTTAGTAAAGTACCGTCAAGATCTGTTACAACTGCCCTGTACATTTTGAGCTCACCTCTTGTTTTTCCTTTATTCTATCATAATTTACGGGAAAAAGAAACTTTTTTAATTTATTTGTTTTCCTCATATAATATTTTATATTTAATTTTATAAAATAATATAAGCTAACAAAAAAGTAAGCTTGAACAGTATGGTAATACTGAATCAAGCTCACTTTTCATATTTATTTTTTGTTATTTATAAGCTGCAGTGCATATTATATTATTCTCTTCTGTATAATCTTTTCCTGAAACATCTCCATAAAAACTACACTTATCGAATCCCGCTTTTTTGAGATCCTGCCTTAGTTCTTCTATTGAAAATGCATGATTCCACAAATTATAGCATTTTATGCTTTCTTCCTCTATTACCACATACTGTTCAAGGAAAATCGCGGTTTCATCATACCGGTAAAATGAATACAGGCATACATATGGATTTTCACTCCAGTATCCTCTGTCATTATATGACCAGTTTGCAGTTTCCTCTTTTGCTTTATATTCTTCTTTTGAAAAAACATCAAATATCAGTATTCCCTCTGGTTTCAAAGCCTTATATATTTTTTTCAGAAGTATTTCCCTATCTTCGGGATTCAGCACTCCAAAATCACAATAAATCAGTGTCACAACGTCAAATTCTTCTGAATAATCCATTTCCAAGTAGCTTTTCACATTATACTCTATATTACTCCTGTTTTTTAGGGTATTTTCCTTTGCATAATTTATCGAACGTTCTGAAATATCCAGACCTGTTACATCAAATCCTTTTTTTGCGAACAATTCCGCATAAATACCCGGACCACAGCCAAGATCCAAAAGTTTTTTTCCTGTTCCGCCATTTGCCAGCTCCTCTATCCAGCTAACAGATTTTTCTATAAAATCATATTTTCTTGTAGCACTTTCCAGTTCCGGATTCAGATGTGCCGTAAGCATTCCTTTGGATATATGAGGGTCATCCCAAAATTTCAGTCCTGTTACTTCGTAAATTTCAGGTCTTTTCCCCAGGTATTTCAACAATATTTTATTCATAATTTATTTTCTCCCGTGAATTTTTTTATAATCATATTCTAACCTGTCTTACTTTTCACATTTTCGTCTCTCCTCTTATTTTTACTTATCTGGTTCTCATCTGGTTTCCAAAAATTTACCAATATATTAATTATAATTTTTGTTTAACCAAATTATTTTTATTTTACCACATTTTTTCCCGCGTGAAAACTTAGAAATGAAATTTTTTTAACCGCTTCTCCTTGAAGTACTTTCATTTTTTTTCATTTTAGTTTATAATATGTCTAATGAGGTGATTATATATGAATGATTTTAGTGAATATTTAGACTATTCTGATGAAACAGACAAAGCAAAACAATTAAAAATTATGGATAAAATATTACTTAGCGGGGACGCAGCAGAAAAGATCAAAAATGTAAGCAAAAAAATATCTTTTCTTATTTTTGCAGAGCCGTATTGTCCTGATTGCAGAGCATTTGTTCCTTTTATGGAGAAATTCGCGGAACTTAATCCTTTTATACATGTAACGTATTTATCAAGAAAAGATAATTTGGAATTACTCGC
Organism: Sebaldella sp. S0638; assembly: GCF_024158605.1. NCBI lineage: Bacteria > Fusobacteriati > Fusobacteriota > Fusobacteriia > Fusobacteriales > Leptotrichiaceae > Sebaldella > Sebaldella sp. S0638. Next base: position 6,991 of record NZ_JAMZGM010000028.1, read on the forward strand.
TTCGTTATCTAAAGAAGCCAGAATACCAAGTATGTTTTCATATGTGAACGGTAAAGCACATCTTGTTTATCTGGAGCTCCCGAATTTTGTATGGGAAAGAATAAAAAACAATGAAGATTCCAGTGAATTACGGTATAACTACCGTACAGGAGTATATAATAAAGAAGTCGAAAAAGAATTACTCAACATAGTTTTAAAAGCTGAAAAAGAAAATGATCTGCCTTAAGGACTATTTCAGATACAGCTTTTATCTCACATAAGAAAGGGTGTTTATTTTTGAAAAATAATTTAATCATTTGCTGCTCACCTGTTACAGACAGCTGCAGCAATAAAATAAAAAACGGACTGACAGAAATTTTAACAAAAAGAAATGAAAATGTAGAAGTAAGAGATCTTTATGCATTGAAATTCGATCCTGTAATCACGGAAAATGATATATCTTCTGCTTTTCAGGGAAATTACAGCGATGATATAAAGATAGAACAAGAATACATAAGAAATGCAGATAATATTATTCTTATATTCCCGATTTATTCATCATCAATGCCTGCTTTAATGAAAGGCTATATTGACAGGGTTCTTTCACAGAATTTTGCATACAGCTATAATAAAGACGGAAGTATGAACAAATTAATGGCAGGAAAAACTATCTCTACTTTTTCACCTATGGGTGCAACAGTGGAATACTACGAAAAAAGCGGTATAAAATCAGCTATGGATTCTATTTTTTCAATAACATTTGTATTTAGAGGATTTGAAGTTCTCGGTATCAATTATTTCGGATCTGATAATCGTGAAGAAATGCTCTCTGAGCTGGAAAAATTAATATAGTAACCTAATTTTCAAATAACTCAAAATATTGAAACTACCCGGTAAATCTGAAATAAAATTTCAGAAAGCCAGGTAGTCTTCTTATTTATATGATATGTTTACGTGCTTAATTAAAGGATTTTTTCTTTGCATTTTTTTATAATTCCTGTTTTAAAATATGTCCCATTTTATATTTTTTAGTTCTCAAATAATCTCTGTCTGTATCATTGGATTTTATTTCCAGTTCTTCCCTGTCTGATACTTTTATTCCGTATTTTTCAAGTCCGTTTATTTTTTTAGGATTATTTGTCATAATCGAAACTGATTTTATATCCAGATCTTTTATTATCTGTGCTGCTACTGCATAATCCCTCATATCATCTCCGAATCCTAACTGATGGTTAGCTTCAATAGTATCATATCCTTCATCCTGAAGATTATAGGCTTTTAGTTTGTTTATAAGTCCTATTCCGCGTCCTTCCTGTCTAAGGTAGATAAGCAGCCCTTCGCCTTTTTCTTCAAGCTCTCTCAATGCCCTTTCAAGCTGTTCCCCGCAGTCACATCTTTTCGAACCAAATACATCTCCCGTGAGACATTCGGAATGAAGTCTTGTACTTACTCTCTCTTTTCCTTTTATATCACCTTTTATCATAACGACATATTCTTTATTCTCTATTTTGTCATTATAAGCAGCTATCTTAAAGTTCCCGTACTTAGTGGGAAGATTTGCAGTTACCTCTTTTTGAACCAGTTTTTCATTTATTTTTCTGTATAATATCAAATCTTCAATTGTTATTATTTTTAGATTATTTTCCTCTGCAAATTTCAATAAATCATCTCTTCTTGCCATTGTTCCGTCATCTTTTAATATTTCTATTATTACTCCGACTTCCTGAAATCCGGCTATTCTGCATATATCCACAGCTGCTTCGGTATGTCCCTTTCGTTCAAGAACACCATTTTCCTTAGCTATCAGAGGAAATATATGTCCCGGCTTTCTAAAGTCATTTTCTCCTTTGGAATTATCTGCAAGATCTTTAATTGTGGCAAGTCTGTCCTGTACAGAAATTCCCGTAGTAGTATTTTCAAATGAATCTACTGATACTGTAAATGCTGTTCCGTGATTATCTGTATTTTTCTCTGCCATATAATAAAGCCCCAGTCTGTCGGCTCTTTCCTTTATAAGCGGCACGCACATAAGTCCTCTTGCTTCTTTTACCATAAAATTTACTACTTCTTCACTTATTGTTTCTGCGGGAATAAAAAGATCTCCTTCATTTTCCCTGTTTTCATCATCCACAATAATAATTGGTCTGCCTTTTTTTATGTCCTCAAGAGCTTCATCTATAGTGTTAAACATGTTATTTCTCCTCTCTAAAAACCATTTTTGCTCAAAAATTCCTGTGTAAGACCTGTTTCCTTTTCTGAATTTAGTATTTTTTCTACATACTTTGCAAACAGATCAGTTTCTATGTTAACCAGATCTCCGCTTTTTTTGCTTCCCAGTATAATATTTTCAATTGTATGCGGTATCAAAGATACACTGAAAGTATCATTTTCTGCATCAATAACTGTAAGACTTGCTCCGTCCAGCGTAATTCTTCCTTTTTCCACTACATACTTCATATACTTTTTATCCATTTTTATTTTATAATGTCTGGCTATTCCGTTTACCTCTACTGACATAATCTCGCCTTCACATTCTACATCACCTGTTACCAGATGTCCTCCCAAAGGTTTTGAGAGAGTCAGTGATTTTTCGAGGTTTACTCTGTCGCCGGGTCGCAGTCTTTTCAAATTTGACCTGTTTATTGTCTCATACATAGCATCTGCCGTAAATGAATTTTTTGAATATTCTGTTACTGTAAGACAAACTCCGTTTACTGCTATGCTGTCTCCTATATTCACATTTTCAATAACTTTATCTGCTTCTATCTTTATTTTAAGGCCTTGGCTTTTATTTTTTATATCTGATATTTTTCCTATTTCTTCAATTAATCCAGTAAAAATAACAACCACTCCTTTCTGTAATATTTTCTATAATTCAAATTCCACACCTATGTTATTATTATATAAATTATATTTTATATTTTTGAGTATTATTGAATCACTTATTTTCTCTGTTGAAAAACCACTTATAAAACTTTTTCCGCTGCTGTCTCCCAAAATTTTATCCGAAATAAAAATCTCTCCGGCATCAATTACTTTTTCTCTAAAAGCCTGTGAAATAAGTTTTTCCCCGCCTTCAAGCAAAACAGAATCTATTTTGTGTTCACCCAGTTTTTTCAGAATATCCAAAACAGAAAATTCATAATCGGGAAGTGTTATAAATTTTACTCCGAAATTATTTTTTAATTCTTTATATTTTGCTTTACTCATATTATTTTCCGAAGTTATAACTATAGTTTTTTTATCATGATTTTCTTTTATTATAGTAAAATCCTGACTTATTTTCAAATGAGGATCTACTATAATTCTCAGAGGATCAACACCGTTTTCTATTCTCGCTGTTAGTCTCGGATTATCATTTAGCACTGTCCCTATCCCTACCATTAGTCCCATAAATTTATTTCTGTAAAACTGTACTTTCTCTCTTGCAGCTTCATTACTTATCCACTTGGAATCACCATTTCGGGCTGCTATTTTTCCGTCCAGTGTTATAGCACATTTTAGAAATAAATATGGTACCCCCTCTTTTATATATTTTAAAAAAGCTCTGTTAATACTATTGCATTCTTCTTCCATTACACCTGTGTACACCTCTATATTATTCTCCCGCAGTATTTCTATACCTTTGCCGGAAACGAGAGGATTCGGATCTATTGAACCTACAAAACATCTTTTTATTCCTGATTCTATTATTTTTTTTGCACAGGGAGGTGTTTTCCCATAATGGGAACAAGGCTCCAAAGTCACATATATATCTGCTCCCTCTGCTTCTTTCCCGGCTTCATCCAGAGCATAAACCTCCGCATGAGGCCCGCCGTATACACCATGGTAGCCTCTTCCCACTACCACACCGTTTTTTACTACAACTGCCCCTACCAAAGGATTCGGATTTACATGTCCCAGTCCTTTTTCAGCAATTTTAAGGGCCATTTCCATATACTTTTTATCCATATACTTCCTTCCGGTAACTTGATCTGATTTTATATTACCAGATATTCACGGTTAAAATCATCAATCTTCCCTGATATCTTTTACAAAGTCTTAGTTTTCAATCTGTTTTATTAAATTTACCATTTCTATTGCTGACATTGCTGCTTCAAAACCTTTGTTCCCTGCTTTTGTCCCTGCTCTTTCTATAGCTTCCTCTATGCTGTTTGTAGTAAGCACACCAAATATAACAGGAATTTCACTATCCAAAGATACATGTGCCACACCTTTTGAAACTTCTGCACTTACATAATCAAAATGTGGTGTAGAGCCTTTTATTACAGCTCCTAATGTAATTACCACATCATATTTTTTTGATTTTGCCATTTTTTTAGCTATAAGCGGTATTTCAAAAGCTCCCGGAACCCATGCTGTTTCTATATTTTCTATACTTGTTTCATGTCTTGTCAGACCATCCACAGCTCCTTCTACTAATTTGGATGTTATGAACTCGTTAAATCTTCCTGCTACAATTCCTACCCTTAAATCTTTTCCATTGAACTTTCCTTCTAGTCTTTTCATTTTCTATTCCTCCTGATAGTTTTTTGAAAAACATAAGCAACAGTTTGGATTTTATAATAGCCTGACTATTATTATAAATAAAAAAATCCGGATTCTAAATCAAATCCAGAGCATCGTATATCAAAAAAACTGATATATTTTTTTATTTATCTACTTCTTTCATCCAGACTTTACTGTCGGTACTGGAATTACACCAGTTCATGCTTAAATATAAGCTCGTGGACTTTACCACCGGTCGGGAATTTAACCCTGCCCTGAAGTTTAATTGTTTTTCTAAATTTATGATATAATATTTTTCCCTTTATGTCAAATATTTTCTCACACCTTTTTCAGTAAAAAATTTTTAATTCTTACATAATATACCAGAAAGACGTATTATTCGCACTAATCTTCCATTATTTTTTTCAGTTCCTCTTTGCTTGGAAGTATTAACTGGTATTTACTCGCAAATATCTGTGTATTTTCTTCAGGAAGTGTCATTTCCACTATGGATTCGCTTTTATCTTTACATAATATTATTCCTATAGTTTTATTTTCATCTTCATTTTTTATTTTCCTGTCATAATAATTAACATACATCTGCATCTGTCCGATATCCTCATGTTTCAGCCCGCCTATTTTCAAATCTATCAGGACAAAACATTTCAGTAATCTGTTATAGAATACCAAATCCACATAAAAATGTTTTTCGTCAAAACTAAACCTCTCCTGTCTTCCCGAAAAAAGGAATCCTTTTCCCAGTTCCAGCAGAAAATGTTCCAGCTTGTCAATTACCTTATGTTCGAGATTACTTTCAGTATATAAAGAATTTTCCTCCAGTCCTAAAAAATCCAGAATATACGGATCTTTTATCAAATCTTCGGGTTTTTCCACTATCTGTCCTTTTTTTGCCAAAGTTTCTACTTTATCTTTATTTTTACTAATAATAAGTCTTTCATATAAACCTGTATTGTACTGTCTTTTCAACTCTCTCAGACTCCAATTGTTTTTATCTGATTCTATTTCATAAAAACTTCTTTCATTCTCTTCTAGTCTCATCAGAAAGATATAATGTGACCAGGTTAGTCTAAATTTGTATACTCCCAGTATTTTACCATCATTCCCCAATTCTTCAGACACTGTCTGAAGAATTGATAATTTTGAATATATTAAATAAAATTTTCGCATTTGTGTTAAATTAGTGAATGAGAATCCCTTTCCAAATTCTTTTGTCAATATTTTTGACAAATTTTCTAAAAGCTGTTTACCATACTCTGCACGCTCTCTTCCTTTTTGCTCTTCCTCTACTATTCGTCTCCCTACTTCATAATAAGTATAAGTCATTACACTGTCCACTGTTCTTTTCACTTTATTTCTTGCATCATTCAGCAGATCTACAACTTCTTTATAAAATTTCTGATTTTCCAGTTTCATAAAATCCCCCTTTTTAAAATTCTTCTTTGTACTATATGATATATTCTTTTTATAATTTTTTCAATTAAAAAATTATGTTTAACTAATTTTCCGTTGACTAAAGTATACTTATTTTCCTGTTTTCTCATATCCCTGTTCTTCTAATTTTCTTATTTCTATGATATTATACTAGTATAATTTGTATTAAGAAAGGAATATAACATGAAGACTTTTGAACAAAAACTGGATGATTATGCAAAATTAATCACTAAAGTAGGACTTAATATACAAAAAGACCAGGATTTTATCATTACTGCACCTGTTTCTGCAGTAGAATTTATAAGATTAATAGTAAAAGAAGCATATTTTCTTGGAGCAAAAGAAATATACTACAGATGGTACGATGATGAATTATCATTAATACGTTATAATCATGCACCTGAAAGTGTTTTTGATACATTTCCCCAATGGATGGCCGACGGATATACAGATCTTGTAAAAAACGGCGCTGCTGTATTATCTGTATTTGTATCTGACCCTGAATTACTGAAAGATGTCAATCCTGAAAAAATAAAAAGAGACACTATTACAAGATCTAACGCTTTTAAGGAATATAAAGACTATGTTATGAACGGCAGCAGCAACTGGTGTGTTGTTTCTGTTCCGAGTATTCCATGGGCAAAAAGTGTTTATAGAGAGTTTGAGGCTTCAGAAGCTGTTTCAAAGCTTTGGGATTCTATTTTCGAAATAAACAGAATTAATGACACTGACCCTGTACAGTCTTGGATGAAACATTTTGAAAAGCTTGAAAAATTCAAAATTTATCTGAATGAAAAACAATTTACAAAACTTCATTATAAAGGAGAAAATACAGATCTTACTGTAGAACTGCCAAAAAATCATATCTGGCAGGGCGGGTGCGAACATACTTCAAAAGGACTTCTGTTTGCTGCAAATATTCCTACGGAAGAAGTTTTCTGCATGCCGTACAAATATGGTGTCAATGGTGTTTTAAGCAGTACTATGCCATTGGAATATAACGGTAACATTATTGATAATTTCAAATTTCATTTTGAAAACGGAAAAATTGTTAACTTTGAAGCAGAAAAAGGATATGCCACACTTGAAAACCTCTTAAGCTCGGATGAAGCAGCAAGATATCTCGGGGAAGTAGCCATTGTTCCTGTTTCTTCACCTATATACAAAACCGGGCGTATTTTTTACAATACTCTTTACGATGAAAACGCAAGCTGTCACTTTGCCCTTGGAAGTGCTTACCCGAACTGTATAGAAAACGGTGAAAACATGACGAAGGAAGAACGTGAAAAAGCCGGTGTTAATGACAGTATTATCCATGTGGATTTTATGGTAGGAAATGATAAACTTTCTATTACAGGAGAAACAGAATCAGGAGAAAAAATTTCTATTTTCAAAAACGGAGAATGGAATATTTAACTAAAAAAGGTGTCTTTCATAATTTTGAGACACCTTTTTATTTACTAATTTTCTTTTACAAAAAATCTTATATCTACTCTTCTGTTGCTGTATCTGCCTTCTTCAGTAGTATTTGTCATAATCGGATTATTTTTCCCCTCTCCTGAAAGATTCACTTCTATATCTTCTCTTAATCCGAAAATCTTCATATATGTATGTACATTTTCTGCCCTTACATAAGAAAGCTCCTTATCCCCCATTATTTCCTCAGTATCTGTGTATCCTATGAGCTCTATTCTGTTAACACCCGGGTATTCATTTATTATTTGCACTATTTTCTGCAAATCCTCCAATTCCCAGTCTGACGGGATACTTCCAGTTACCTTGTATCCGTTAATAAAACACTCCCTGCTGCTAAGCTTACACTTCAAAGAACTCGATGAAGCACTCATAAATGTTGATATCCCTGCTAATAAGATAAAAACTAAAACTCCTTTTTTCATAATTAACCACCTTATAATTTAATATGTTTTAATTATACACATTCTATGTGAATTTAAAGTGAACATACAAAAAAAGCTGCACCAAAACTTTCATTTTGATACAGCAGAAATATAATCTATACTAATCTACATAATTTTCCGGGAATAAAATTCTTTCTACTCCTTCAATTATAACGTGCAAAATCATCATATGTACTTCCTGAACTCTGTCAGAAGTTTTTGCATTTATTATAAATTCGTAGTCACACATTCCTTTTAGCTGTCCTCCGTCTTTCCCCAGAAGAGCAACTGTTTTCAGACCTCTTTCTTTTGCTGCTTTCACAGCTTCAATTATATTCTTTGAATTTCCAGAAGTTGAAAGTCCTAAAAAGAAATCGCCTTCCTGTCCGAATGCCTCTACGCCTTTAGAAAATATTGCATCGAATCCGTAATCATTTCCCACGCAAGTTATATGTGAAGAATCAGAAATACTTATTGACGGTAATGCAGGTCTTTCTTTTCTGAATCTCCCTGTGAATTCTTCTGCAAAGTGCATTGCGTCACAGTTACTTCCGCCATTTCCTGCAATCAGTGATTTTTTACCGTTTTTATAAGCAGCTGCTAATTCTGTTGCTATTTTCCCCATTGTTACAAAATTTTTCTCATCCTTAATAAATGCTCCAAGTACATCATACTCATCTAAAAATGACTGTTTCAAAATCTGATCCATGTTTTCCTCCTATTTTTTTATATCACTCATTATTTCATAATTTTTCAAAAATTCCACAAACTTGCTGATTCCTTCTTTATCTTCATTTTCTCTGATTAAAACTATCTGGAATCTGTCTTCTGACTTCTCAAAACTGTGAATTGTCTTTAGGATTCCTTTTTCCACTTCTTCATAAACACTGTAATATGGCAGTATTGCAAAACCAAGACCTTGTTTCAGAAGATTTTTCATAGTTTCGATACTTCCGTTTACAGCTATTCTCTTTTCAAGATTAAACCCGATTATTTTTTCAAAAAAATCAAGATATTTAGTTGTCAGAAGCGTATCTCTTTTCAATAACGGTACTTCTTTCAAGTCCTCATAAGATTCCACATCTACAGAAGTCACCACCACAAAAGGATATTCATCAGTTTCTATAACCTTTATTTCCTTATCCTCTATAAAGTATTCCTCCATAAGAGCTATATCCACTGTTCCTTCTTTCAGATGTTTTACCAAAGATTCTTTATTCTTTATGTATAAATCAAATTCTATTTCCGGAAATTTTTTTCTGAATTCTATCATAATTCTCGGCAGTATTGGTTCACCAATATTATGTGTTGCACCAATTGATATTTTTCCCTTTTTATATTGAAGTATTTTTTTCATTTCATTTTCCATTCTTGAAATTCTCTCAAATACATCCTGTGACATTTTAAATAATTCTTTTCCGGCAAAAGTCAGCTTAAAGTTCTTGGAATTTCTTTCTATAAGCTGTAATCCCAAAGTATGTTCCAGTTTTTTTATCTGTATGGAAACAGCCGACTGACTTATGTAAAGCTTTTTGGCAGCTTTTGTAAAGCTTTTTTCATTACATGCCTCAAAGAATATTTTTAAATGGTGTATATCCATAACACTCTCCTAATCATTTACAAATTATATTTAATTATATATCACTTTTAAGTATTTGTCCAGTAAGTTATTTTTTATAAATGCATTCTTTTTTGTAATTCTTCATCATACTCTTCATAAAAATGCTTAAACATTAAACCAAATACTATTAAAGGTATTGATGCAAGCAGCGACCAAGAAATTTTTCCGCTTAAGATAATCTCTATCGAAATTATAAATATCCCCACCAATATCAAAAAATAATTAAAAATCTTTATTTTAGATTTATTTTGTTTTCTTATTCTGGAAAAAATAAGTCCAAGCACAAAGAAGCTTCCTACTATGGGTATTCCTATTTTTGCAGACCATGTAATATTTTCATCATACATATCCAGAATAAAAAGAAATACAGCAAGACTCGCACTCAGCAGAAAAAGATTTTTTCTCAGATTCCACCCGTTAATTGCTATAAAAATACCAATATTTGTAAGTATTATAGAAGGAATTACAAAATATCCCCATGTAAGTCTCCCGTTTATAGTAATATTTCCGAGTAATACCTCCAGAATGGAAATAACTGTCAGTGTAAGCATTATAAAATATATTCTGCTTTTTATTTTTTTCTTATTCATTTTATAAAGATTTATTTTTACCTCGGGATATTCCTCCTCGGATTCATTCTCCAGATCTTCATACATCACTTTTGTCTTACAGAGCGGACATTCTTTTCTCCCCTTTTCTAATTCAACACCACATTTCACACAATACATTTTTTCTCCTAATAATTGCTGATAATTTTTGATTTTATCCCTAATTTTCTCAAATATCTGAAATAATTCATTTCCAGCTCGTTATTTGAACTTAGATTTCCAAAAGTCAGATATACTCTTCCGTTAAACCCTATCATTCCGATTTTAGCTTTGCATCTTTTGCTCGGCGGTGGTATAAATTCAATTTTTTCTATATATTTTACCAGCTCATTCTCTATTTTAAAATCTCCCAGATTTGAAAATCCTGAAGTATAACCTCTCTCCCCGTAATAATCGAATATAAAGGGCAGAAATAAACGTTTTACAAAGTAAGGAACCACGCCTATAAGCTTATTCCTGCTCGGCTTCATGGCTTTATAAATACTTTTGTAAAATTCTTTCTGGTTTATTTTTATTTCAAAATAGGTATTTACATATTTTATTATTTCTTCAAGAGTATACTCACCTAGTGTAGGATCAATACTCGGTGTTATATTTATAAAAAAATTCCTGTTTGTTTCATTATTAAATATTTTTCTCAGATCTACAGGCACTCCTATAACAATACTTTCTTTTGATGCATTAAAGGTATCTATTATCGTCTTAAAATATACACTTAATAAAAATTTTCCTGTACTTGTACCGTATTTTTTAGCAACACTTTTTATTTCACTAAGTTCCATTTCACCTGTAGTAACGAAGTAATAGCCTTTTTCCAGAACTTTGTAGGGAAAATGAAACGCTTTTTTTATGGTAACTTCTTTACTTACTTTCTTCATATATTTCTCATAAAGATTTTCATATCCCGGCTTTTCATCATCACATTTTTTTTCCGGCAGATCATACTTCAAAATGAGATATTCTCTAAGCAGATCCCTCAAAAAATTAATTGTTCCCATTCCGTCAGTAAGAAAATGAGCGATCTCTATTGATATTTTTTTCTTATAGTAAAGTATTCTTAAAGGATTATCTTTCTTTACATATGTACAGGGATATGTCCTTTCTCTTGAAACAGAAAACTTTTTATTTTTCTGCTGTAAATAATTCCAAAATACACCTTTTTTAAGTTCTACATTGAAGAAATCATATTTTTCAAGCAGATTATCTGCTGCTTTGCTCAATATACTTTTTTCCACATCTTCTTTTAATACAGCTGACAAACGGAAGCAAGTACTGCGCCCTTCACTGATAATCGATGAATAAGTTTTAGCAAAAGCATCTAATTTATACCATTTTTTCATTATTTCTCACTTAATTTTACAGATTTTTCGGTACATTTATTTACGGCTTCTATTAATGTTGCTCTAAAGCCTCCTTTTTCCAGCACTGCTACTGCTTCTATCGTTGTCCCTCCCGGAGAACAGACTTCATCCTTCAAAAGGCCCGGGTGTTTTTTTGTTTTTCCTACCATATGCGCTGAACCTGCCACTGCCTCAGAGAGTATTCTGTACGCTTTATCTCTCGGCATACCGTTTAACACTGCACCGTCAGCTAAGGCTTCAATAAATATATCCACTACCGCAGGTATTGAACCGCTTATAGAAGTGAATACATGCATAAGTTTCTCATCTATTTCTTCTGCTCCTCCAAAACCTGAAAGCAGTTCCATAACCTTTGTTTTCTCATTTTCTGTTATATTATTATTAAAGACTACACCTGTCATTCCTTCCAAAATCTGAGCCGGCATATTCGGCATAGTTCTTATTATTTTTTTATTATTTCCAATAATTTTCTCTGCTCTTTCCACTGAGTAACCGGCTGCTATAGTCAGAATTATCTTTTTTTCATCTATATTTTCTTTTATTTTTTCCAGAACAATATCATAAATATTCGGCTTTACTGCGAGTATTATCAAATCCGAGGATTCTGTAAGCTCATTCTCGCTTCCTGTTCTTGTTACCCCGTGTTTCCCACATAGTACGTCTAATTTTGTCTGATCAGGATCATAAATAAATATATCTTCCTTTTTTACTTTTCCGGAAACAATAAAACCTTCAAGAATAGCCTGTCCCATATTTCCAGTACCTACAAATCCTATTTTCATTTTATTTTCCTCCTTATTCTTTATCCAAATATGCTTCCAGAGCCAGTGACAGCTGATCAGGGCATGAAGTATCCCTTGAACCGCAAGGCACGCCTTTTAGTCTTTTCAGTGCTTCATGTATGTCCATTCCTACAATAAGTCTTGCCATCCCCACGGAACTCCCCGGACACCCTCCTGTTATTTTTATATTTTCTATTATATCTTCATTTATTTCTAAAATCATCTCTTTTGCACAAACCTGCTTTGGTATATAAGTAAACATTTTTCCTCCGTTTTATTTATTTTTGCTACTTATAATTTTAACCTATTCCCTGACTATGTGCAAGCAAATTAATTCCAAATTATAAAAATAACACCGAAAATATTATTCTCCGGTGTCATTTCTAAATTCACGCAAAATTTCATTTTTTAAAGAAATATTTAAGCCTGTTTTTTTAATGATAAAAATTTCTTTACTACATTTGTTGCTGCTTCTGATACTACATTATCTATAGATGTTCCTATTACAAGTATATTTACTCCTGTGTCTCTGAATGCTACATAATTAGTGTCATTTATTCCGCCTTCTGCCAGTGTGGGTACTTTTACTGAATTCACAAGTGCTGCGAGTCTTTCTTTTATTACAGGATGAATTTCCCCTGCTGCTGTTCCTTCATAACTCATTCCTGTCATTAGTCCTATCATATCCACGCCTATTTCTTCCATTGCTTTTGCAGCTTCCGCCACTTCTTTCGGTGTACTTGCAGATATTCCGAATGTATGAAGATCGTCAGGATGACCGATATAAGCATCTACAAGTAAACCATATTTATGTGCATATTTTACTACATCTTTCAAATCTTCAAGGGTAGATTTATGTATATGTACCCCGTCTGCACCGCTCATTGCTATTTTCAGAAAATCTTCCTCTTTCAGTTCCAAAGGAAGTATTTCTGTAAATCCGCCGGGAACACCCACAGTTATATAAATATCTTCTCCTACTACATTTCTTACTCCGTGTGTCACTTTCAGCATCTCGTCCAAAGGTATTTCATGTCTTACCTGTTCCGCGGCATGCATTGTAATTACTCCTTTATGTCCTCTTGCCAAAGCCACTGCCGGATGATTAGGTTCCAGAAGTCTTGCTCCTCCTGCCACTGCTGCTCTTGCTATTCTGGCATCATCTCCTGTTATCCCCGTGCTTAATATAGTTGTCCCTCCGTGTTCCTCTATTGCATTCAGCACTTTTTTCAGTGCTTTTCTTCTTTTTTGTTCTGAATCTCCTAAAATCATGTAAATCTCTCCTTTTATGAATTATTTTTCTTTGATGATATTTTATTTGCAAGTGATGTTATTAAAAATGCCGAACCAGCTGATATAATCATGCTTATTGCGAATCCTACGGCATTATTTGACATAATCGGCGCAAAAATCGACGGCACATAAGCAGTTCCTCTCAGATCATACATCCCCACCACTATTCCGCCAAGACAGCCGGAAATCATGGCTCCTGCCATTATAAGCTTATCAGAGAACATAAACGGATATGAAGCCTCCACAAATGTCCCAAAAAATACATTTATTAAAAATCCCGGTGTCGCTATTGCCCTGTCACTTTTTTGTCTTGGGAAAACTATATTAGCAAGCATTATACCGGTAGAAACCATTACAAGCCCTGTCATATCTATTGCTCCAAGAAAGCTTGTTCCTGTTTTCTCCATTTCAAGCAACACTATAGGTAATATTGCAGCATGGTACACTCCGCCTATAATTGCCGGCCATATCAGCAGACCTGCTATTCCCCCTGCAAGAATAGGACTTATATTCAATGCCATTTCTATAAGGGCTCTCAGACCATCTCCAAGCCACAAAGCTATAGGAGCTATAAAATAATAGACTACTAACCCTGAAGCAAGTCCGGAAATACCACCAGCTACTATATTTGCAGTCGTAGCAGGAAAATTATAGCTAAAACATAGTTTTATCATATAAAAGCATAATATCCCGGCCAGAATTCCGCCTATCATACCACCTATTATTCCGCCGTTTACTGATAAAACACCGGCTACTATCCCGGAAACTATTCCTACCTCATCAAGTCCGGAAACCTGTTTTGCCGCTAAAGCTGCTATAATTACAGGAAGTGCTTTTATTAATATATCAAATATTTCATTAAGCCCGTTTAAGAAGGGAAGCTTACTAGCTGCAAGCACCAGTGCCATTGTAATGAATCCCGGAATTGCTGCCATCATTACTCCTCTTACATTTATTCTGGAAAAGACTCCCTTATCTTCCATTACTCCGTCTCTTTTTGCCGAGCCTATAACAGGCGAATATTTTATTTTCCAAAATTTACTAAGCGATGTCACTGCTGCTACTGCTCTTGTTCTGTTAGTTGTTCCTGTTGTCCCCGAAGAAGAAATTACATTTGCCCCCATAGAGCTTATTGTTGCCATAGATGTTCCGCCTGTTCCTACTATAGGAATCTTCTTTTTTGCCGCAGCCAGAATAACATTTTTATTTATTCCGTCCGGATCACAGCTCATTACTATTAGTCCGTCTATAAGGCCTTCTTCTATTTTTTCTGCCAGTTTCTTATCATATTCCAATGCTTCTTTATTTATATCAGGAAGTTTTCTTTCTTCACTGGATAATAAAACACCGTTTTCCAAATAAAACAAGCTGGCTAAAACATTATCATTTTTATTATCCATAGAAGTTTTCGCTCCTACGAATTCCACATCTTCCAGTTTCATTCCTGCAGAATCCAGCTGTACCTTTATCTCATCAATCATTTTTTCAGGATCTTTTCCGCCGAGGTTATATAAATTTCCTCCGCTGCTCCCCACTACCGCAATTTTTTTCATCTCTTTTCCTCCACAATTTCATGATATCGTTGTCATAATTAATAATAAAAATTTATCAGAATTTTTTGCATTCTCCTTTCCTGAAAATATTTTATATTGGAGTACTGATTTCTATGTATATATTTTCTTATTATAAACATTATAAAACTAATCTCTTCCAGTATCTTATTATATTTCTAAGATACAAGTGTTCTCATTCATAGTTTTTGACTAAGTCACTTGAAACACTAGTCCGCGGCTACTTGGAATTAATATCAGTTCTATTTTTAAAATTTTCGACACTTTTGACATCGTTGTCAAAAACTTTAAAAAGAAAATGTGACCTATTTTACGCTTTTTCTTATTACAAGTTTTGTCTTTACTTTTATTTCTGCTTTTTCTGTAACAGCCTGAGTATCTGAAAAATATTCAAAAATAGCTTCTGACATTCTGTAATAATTCTGTTCAATTGTAGTAAGACTCGGATTATAGAATTCCGAAGTAGGTATATTGTCAAACCCCATTACAGATACATCTTCGGGTACATTTATATTTTCTTCCTGAAGAGCCTTGTATACTCCGAGAACTTTTTCATCCCCTGAAACAAAGAAAGCCTTTGGGATATTTTTTGATTTTATTTTTTTTTTGGTATATTCATAAGCATCTTTTACATGAGCAATTCCATACTTTACTTCAAGGTTTTTTATTTCTGCGTTCATATTCATATAAGCTGTTACAGCTCCTTTTTCACGCTCAATATTAGTAGGAGACTCATTTCCAAGCAGCAGCTCTATTGTATCGCAGCCTCTTGACAAAAGGTATTCCGTTCCTTCCATCATGGCAGTATAGTCGTCATTTGTCACATAAGTACTGTTTTTATCATATGCCTTATCAAATATAATATAAGGAACATTGCTTTCTTTCAGCAGTATTACTCTCGGATCATTTTTTTTCTCATAAAAGACTACTGCTCCGTCAAGAAAACCAATTGAAGAATTCAGCATTGAAATTTTTTCTATATCTTTGACATCTGAATAAGTTTCCATAAGTAATGTATATCCCATTTTATTTCCACGTTCTACCAGTTCATTTATCAGAATCTCAATCCATTGGGGAACCGGTGAATTTTTATTTTTCAATATAGAAACCAGAATATTTTTTTGTACCTTTTTTCTGAGACTCTGGGCATATATATTCGGCTTATAATTAGTCTCTTTTATTGTTTTCAGTACTTTTTCCTTTGTTTCAGGAGTAACATGTTCTTCATTATTAATTACCCGTGATACAGTTTTTGGTGATACTCCGGCTATTTTTGCAAGTTCTTTTATTGTCATTATCTTCTCCCATTATATCTTTGCTTTCTTAAACTAAGTTTACCACATTTTTTTCAATTGTCAACGATGTCAATTAAAAAAACATTATTAATCTTTCGGATAATATGGTATAATTCAAGAAAATCAGTCTTATTTACTAAAGGAGTTATATGAAAAAAAATATTTTTTTAATCATTATATTATTTTTATGTTTTTCTGTTTCTGTACTTGCACAAACAGATTCAGTATCTGTTGCAGATTCGAATTTATGTTATACTAAAAATGACAGTTCAGTTTTTTTCAAAGGGAAAGAAATTACTTCTGCTGATCCTGCTTCATTTGAAATTGTCTTTATTTCATATGGTGACGATTGTTCTCCATATACAAAGGATAAAAATCAGGTCTATCTTAATGGAATCCCCATAATTAACAGTGAACCTTCTACCTTTGAATTTATTTATTCAGATTTTTCAAAGGATAAAAAGCATGTTTATCTGGACGACGTAATATTTCCCACGGCTGATCCAGAGTCTTTTGAATTTATTGGTTCATATATTTTTAAAGATAAGAATCATGTTTATTATAATGATGGAACTATTTTAGATATATACAGTGATCCTGCCACTTTTGAAAGGATAGGGGAAGATTATTATAAAGATAAATTTTATGTATATTTTAGTGATGTTATTGTGCTTGGAGCTGATCCCGGCACATTCAAAGCTTTGAATATTTCATACGGCAAAGATAAATATCATGTATATTATGGTGAAAAAATACTAAAAGATGCTGATGTGAAAACATTTAGAGTTATTGATTATAATACTGCAAAAGACAAAAATTATTTTTTCACTGATGATATCAAAGAAAAAAGATAAAAAAACAGACCTTATCATAATATAACTGATAAAGTCTGTTTTTTTATTTTATACGGTTTGATTAGACAATTTTCTCTGTTTCATATCTGAATTTCTGTGCCGGTATATAAAGAACAGAGCAATTCCTGTAGCTGCAAGCATATACAAAACATCCATAATATCAAAAGTTCCCGGCACGAACCAAAGCTGCCCTATTTCTGTAAGAACACTACCTATACACGGAATCATAATAAGAAGAATATTTTTAAAATAAAAGCTCAGAAACATAGTAAAAGAATATACCCACAAACAATCCGGCAGCGAAAACAATACACTTTCCGGTATATATTTTCTGTAGTAAAACGTATACTCCCGCAAAGAATAAATAATTTTATCTATTTTGAGAAATTCAAACCATCTAAACATCAAAAGTGTATCACTTCTGAACAAAATATATACTATACCGCCTACAACCATTGTTAATATCACATGCAAAAAAAATCTCTTCATTTATAAACTCCCATCACTATTTTTCTTTTTCCTTAGTTTTATAAATATATATCTTTATATATTCAGTAAATTCTTAAAAATTTATATTTATTATTACTTAGTTTTTTTATAATACTTTCTGTAAATTATACTAGATATTCTCATAATTGTAAATTTTAATTTTTCATATTCTCCAGTAAAATTTACTCTCTCTTAATTCCAATTATTTTCTGGGTTTTCTTATCTCTTGCACTTTAATTAATTATGCATTATAATTATTGTATATAAAACAATAGAAAGGGATGATGTATTTGAAAATTATTTTAATAGGTTCCACAGGATTTGTAGGATCTCATATACTGGACGAAGCTCTGGAAAGAGGGCATGAAGTTCATGCTATACTTAGAGATATTAATAAAATAACTAAAACACACCCTAATTTATTTCTTATAAAAGCAGATGTAATGGAAGAATTTGAACTGGAAGATATTTTCAGTACAGGTTATGATGCAGTTATAAGCGCATATAACCCCGGATGGTCAAATCCTAATATTTACAATGATTTTATACTTGGGTATAAATCTATACTAAACGCATTAAAAGGTGCAAAATTAAAGAGAATTATCCTTATCGGCGGAGCGGGAAGTCTTATTGTAAACGGACACAAGCTGATTGATGATGATAATTTCCCTAAATCTATATATAATGGTGCAAAAGCCGCTTCTGATTTACTTGATATACTCTATGACGAGAAAGATACCATTGACTGGACAATGGTGAGTCCGGCAATTGATCTTATTGACGGCAAACGCACTAATAATTTCACGCTTGGTAAAGATTCCCCTGTATTCAATGCTGAAAATAAATCTGTTGTTTCAGTTCAGGATCTGGCTGCAGCTGTAATTAATGAATTGGAAAAACCGGAACATATAAAACAGAGATTCACTCTGGGAAGTTGATTTTAAAAATACAGGAGGCCATAAATAAAATAACCTCCTGTATATTGTTAATTTTTATAGATAATTCAGATATTTCTGAACTATTTATTCATCTAATTATATAAATCATTTACATTGTTAAATTCATTTTATCATTGTATAATTTAATTAGAGAAAAAATATAATCTGATTATGAAACGGAGGTACAAAATGAATGATAACGATTTTAAAAAAATGATTTTAAATCTTCAGAGTAATGAAATTACCGGCCGGGAAATATATAGAAGCATATCAGAAAACATTAAAGACCCTCATAATAAATCCCTTCTTATTGAAATAGCAGAAGAAGAACTGGTTCATTACAGTATTTATAAAAAATATACATCCGAAGATGTAGACCCTGATAAGAAAAAAGTTATGCTTTACACTATTTTATCAAAAATTTTCGGATATATTTTCACCATACGTCTGCTTGAACGTGAAGAAGACCGTGCACTTGAAATTCTCCGCGACCCTGATATAGCTGACTCTGTTCTCGATACAAAAGCTATCCGCGAACAGGAAGAAGAGCATGAAGAAAAGCTCATTTCTATGCTGAATGAAGAGAAAGTAAGCTATATAAGCTCCATTATACTGGGACTTAATGATGCACTGGTAGAAATAACAGGTTCTCTTGCAGGTTTTACTTTCGCTCTGCAAAATACACGAATTATTGCTTTATCAGGTCTTATTACCGGTATTGCCGCCTCTCTCTCCATGGCATTTTCCCAATATCTCGCTGAAAAATCTGCAGGAAAACATAATTATATAAAAGCAAGTCTTTATACCGGAATTACATATTTTGTTACTGTTCTTTTACTTATAATGCCCTTTTTATTCTTTCCTGATAATATGTATGGTGCTGCTCTGGCAGTTACATTATTTATCGTTATAATTGTTATATTTATTTTTACTTTTTATATTTCTATTGTAAAAAAAGTGAATTTTAAGCAAAGATTCCTTGAAATGCTTGCTATTAGTATTGGCGTAACTATTTTCTCTTTCTTGCTGGGAATTATTGCCAAAAAATTACTTGGAATAGATATATAAAAAAAATTACAGATACAAGGATTTTTCCTGATTATCTGTAATTTTTTATTTAAAAATATTTTATTAATAATAAAGCTGTAAGCAGTTTCGTATTTTCTTCGTCAGAGAGCTGCCATCCGGCTTCTCCCGCTGAAAAAACAACTTTTATTTTCTTTTTGCCAGTTGCATACATTCTCATATACCTTGTAAAGTCCTTGACAAATTTATCAGAATCTACTGTTCTCTGGCTTGTACTACTGATAACATTGGTTTCAATAGGATTGTATATATCTTTACCTTCAAGATTTACTGTTAATTCTATTTCTCCGTTTTTATTTACCTTTGAATCTTTTACTTCGGCCTTTATCAGATCAAAATTAACTCCTATCATTGAATAAAGCTTCTGATTGATCTCATCAGCCGGCATAGTATCATCAAAGGCTTTACCTTTATACTCCATCACATTATATATATGCCCTATAGCCGTTTCTACATATTCTTTCTTAAGATCACTGCTTTTCAAATATTCAGTGAGCAGTCCGCTGACATAGTTTTCATCTTCGCTTGGAGCCGCAAAACCAAATATTGTTAATGTCACTAATAATAAAATAATTTTTTTCAACATGATATAAATTCACTCCTTTTTTATTATACACTGTTTTTCAAAGTTATTTTGTTACTTTATCTCCTCTTTCCAAATCATTTCGTTTTGAATTTTTCAGCAGTAATCCTACATGACCGCCTGCTTCACCTGTGTCCAAAATCTTTCTCATACTTTCTATCCCCGTAACAGTATCTTCTATTACTGCTCCGTTTGTCTTTTTTATAAAAACTTTATCCCCTTTTCTTATCACACCGCTTTTTATCAGACCGGTTACCACAGTCCCTCTTCCTGTGATAGAAAATACATCTTCTATTTCCAGCTCAAAGTTTCCGCTGCTGTAAAAATCAGCTGAATTTATTTTATTATTACTTGTTTTTTCAAAAATATCTTCTTTGTTCCTGTCACTTATTGCATTTCTTTTCAAAATAAATACAATTAATAAAAGTACAACCATAACCATTAATATCATTATCACTGTTGTCATTCATAGCCCCTTTCCCCAGCTAGATTATGTATTTATAATTTTCTTACTATTTTATCTCCGGCTTTCAGATCCTCTTTTCTACTTTTCTTCAAATCAATTGATACAAAATCCCCGTGTCCCCATATGCAGGTTACAATGTCCTCCCAGACTTTTCCATCTGTAGTTTTTATATAAACAGAATCACCTAACATGTATACTCCGCTTTTTATATCACCTACAACCACAGTTCCTCTTCCTGTGAGATTAAAAACATCTTTTATTTCAAATTCAAAATCATCAGTACTTTCGTCCTTTACTTTCTCAATACGGTCTTTAATATTCATAACCACCACGAATTTTACAGAGAATCTTCAAGATTTTTATTATAATATTTTACAAATACCATCGCATTTAATAATTTTAAAAAATTCTTATTATCCATTACCCAGTTGCCGTTCTCAAGTTTATATATCAGTTTCACATTTGTTTTTCCTGCACTCATGGCGTTCATATCATCAAGGGAACTGCTTATGTAAGATACAGGCTCCAGTGTGTCCTGCTGTATATCCTGTATCTTTAATACCAAAGGATAAACAAGATTTTTACCTTCTATTGTAATAGTAAGTTCTATAGTATCTGCAAGCCATTTTATTCCTATGATATTTACTGCCAGTTTATCAAATTTTTTACTCAAAGGTTCATTTACAGAATTTATAAGGGCATCTTCTGAGATATTAGGAACCATACTTTTATTGCTTACACTCAACACCTTGTATATTTCCTGAATGCTCGCCTGTATATATGCTCGTTTTATTTCTTCATTTTTCAGATATTTATTAAAAGAATCCCTTATCACTGTTTTATCATCAGTTACATGGTTCAAAATTTCACTATTTGGAAAATTGCTTATTTCGTCATTTGTAATAATCAGCTGAAGTCTGTTACTGCTTATCCAGTCAGAAGCCCTCGAAAGATCTGAAAATGTCCTCTCTGTTGCAGCGTAACTGGAAAAAACAGAAACTAATAATAATATTATTATCTGAATACTTCTCTTCATATTTTATATCTCCTTTTATTTTCTTATTTGACCGTTTCCTCTTATAATGTATTTTATTGTAGTAAGCTCTCTTATTCCCATAGGTCCTCTTGAATGAAGCTTCTGTGTGCTTATTCCTATCTCTCCGCCGTATCCGAATTCCCCGCCGTCGGTAAATCTTGTCGAAGCATTCACATATACTGCTGCTGAATCTATTTCATTAATGAATTTCTCTGCATTTTCCAGATTTTCTGTCAGTATTGCATCTGAATGCTGTGTACTGTATCTGTCTATATGCTGAATTGCTTCTTCTATATTTTTCACGGTTTTTACAGATAAAATAAGTTCAAGATATTCAGTTTCCCAGTCTTCTTCCGTTGCTTTTTTTACTTCTATCCCGCTTTTCTTTATTATTTCAAAAGCTTTTTCATCAGCTCTGATCTCTACCTTGTCATTGTGAAGAACTCTGCTTAATTCAGGAAGAAGTTTTTCAGCTGCATTTTCATGTACCAGTAAAGTTTCAATTGTATTACATGTATTGCATCTCTGAGTCTTTGCATTTTCAATAATAGGTATTGCTTTTTGTATATCCGCAGTCTCATCCACGAAAATATGGCAAAGCCCTGCTCCTGTTTCTATTACAGGGACTGTTGCATTCCCTATTATAAAATTCTTAAGACCTTTTCCGCCTCTTGGAATTATGACATCAATATATTTATTTAATCTTATAAAATCTTTTACTATTTCCCTGTCTGTATTTTCTATGAGCTGGACTGCCCCGTCAGGAAGTCCGTGTTTTTTCCCTTCTTCCATAAAAATATTTTTTAATACTTTATTGGAATTAATGGCATCACTTCCGCCTCTCAAAATAATAGCATTCGAAGACTTTAGGGCAAGTCCTGCTGAATCTATGGTTACATTAGGTCTTGATTCAAATATCATACCAATAACCCCTAAAGGTACTCTCTGCTTCAAAATCTGCATTCCGTCGGGATGTTTCCATCCTTCCAGTATTTCCCCTATAGGATCTTTGAAATTAGCTATTTCAATAAGACTTTTTGCCATTCCTTCTATTCTTGAATCAGTTAACTCAAGTCTGTCCAGAAGTGCACTGCTTATCCCTTTTTCCCTGCCGTATTCCAAGTCTTTTTTATTTTCAGCTTTTATCAAATCTTTTTTTTCTATAAGTGCTTTTGAAACAGCTGTTAAAACAGCATTTTTTGCATTTGTATCAAGAATAGCCAGTTTTTTTGAAGCTTCTTTGGCCTTTTCCCCCAGTCCGAGTATATATTCATCCATAAAATTTCCTCCTATAATATAGTCAAATTATCTATATGTATTACGTTATCGTCATATTTATAGCCAAGGACATTTTCTATCTCATCACTTTTGTATCCTCTTATTATATTTATCTCATCTGATGAATAGTTGGCAATTCCTTTTGCTATAACATTTCCCTTGGAGTTCAGAATCTGAACCACAGTTCCTTTTTCAAATTTACCTTCAACTTTTTTTACCCCTACGGGAAGGAGACTGTTCCCCGACAGAAGGGCTTTTTCCGCTCCGCTGTCTATATAGATATTTCCGTTTTTATTCGTACCGTATGCAAGCCAGTATTTTTTCGACTTAATTCTTTTGTTGCTCTTTACAAATAATGTCCCGACCATCTCATAATTTACTATTTTATTTATATTTTCAGGCTCTCCTCCACTTGCTATTACCAGATTAGTACCAATTTTCGTAGCCATTTCCGCTGCAATTATCTTAGTGTACATTCCTCCGGTTCCGAATTTTGACCCTTCCATACCAGCCATTTTCTTCACATCTTCATCAATCTTGCCTACAAGCCTGATTAACTTTGCATCGTCATATTTCTGAGGATTTTTATTATAAAGTCCTTCTATGTCTGAAAGTATAATAAGCAGATCAGCATCTATAAGACCGGCTACCAAAGCCGAAAGCGTATCATTATCGCCTACTTTTATCTCATCTGCCACTACGGCATCATTTTCATTTACTACGGGAATTATTCCCTTTTTCAAAAGATTCAGGCTTACATTTCTGGCATTCAGATATCTGTTTCTATCAGAAAAGTCAGCTTTTGTAAGTAAAAACTGTGCTATTATTTTATTATACCCTGAAAACAAATTCTGGTACAAATGTGTCAGAGCTACCTGACCCACTGCTGCCACAGCCTGTTTTTCAGTAAGAGTTTTTGGTCTTTCAGACATTCTGAGTCTTCCCATTCCTGCTCCCACTGCACCGGATGTCACCAATACTACTTCATATCCGTTATTGCTGAGCAGGCTTATTTCCCTGACAAGCTTATTTATTTTGTCTATGTTCAAATTTCCGTCTTCTTTAGTCAGTGTGGAAGTCCCCACTTTTATTACTATTCTTTTTAACGCCCCCAATAATTCCTTCCTGTCCATTTTACACCTCTAAAAAGTATTTATATACCATGTATTATATATCTTTTGTATCAAAATATCAATTTATCTTTTTTATGTTTTTGTATTAGTATCATATTTTACATATAATTTTGAAACATTTTCAAAATGATAAATCACTGCTGTTATATTATATCATTTTCTTATTCATTCTTAAAATATTTTCTTTTATATATTTATTTTTCATATGATAATATTACAAAATATAAAGTAAAACAATCTGAATCATACCTTGTAAAAATTTATGTAAATCAAGACAGATGCTTTTATCCCGACATTAATATATATCCCCCAAAGCGGAAAACTAAAAAAGCTGCCCTTCAAGGCAACCTTTTTATAATTCAAACTGCTTTATTCCTTAGTTTTTTTCTGACAATTTTATATCCTGCAAATCCAATCGCAAAAACAACAACCACTCCAACAAACATATCCGTAATATATTTCTCAATAAAAAACCTTGCCTGCTCATTTATGGCAACAAGATAACCAAGATAAGAAATAATCATAAATTTAAAAGCTCTCCCGACAAATGATGCCCAGACATAATTCCGGAATTTCATCTTTGTAACTCCTGCTGAATATGTAAAAATCTTATATCCTATAGGAAGAAAGCCAGACAGCAGCAACGTCAACACACCGTGTTTCCTGAACTGTTTTTGTGAAATTACTTCTACTTTTCTAAGCATACGGCTTTTCCCGCTTAATTTTTTCAAAACCGGCTTTCCAAAATGAAGTCCTGCCAGATAAGCAGCCATCGCTCCGATCCATGATCCCACAGATAATAAAAGCCAGATTAATACCCAGATATCCGGATTAATAAATATCAAATACCACACATAAGCGTCTACGGGAACGGGAAGGCCCAAGGATTCAAGCCCTGCCCAGATTCCCACTCCAGTAAAACCCAGATGTTTTAACAATAATATAAAATGTTCCATTTTTCCGCCTTTACTTTATCATTTCTTTACCCATACAGCTGCTTTCCCGTCATTTACCCTGAATTCAGCTTCGCCGTTCTCGTCTATACAGATTTCGTCTTTTATATTTTCAGTAATTTCATACCATGTCTCACCGGCATGTTCTTTACCAATATTTATTCTTTTTGTTCCTTCAAGATGATTCGACAGGAGCATAACCAGTCCTGACCCCGGATGTTCCTCGTCTCCTTTCCTTACCATTCCTATGAGATTAGGATCATCAAAGTAATTTATCTGTTCACCGTAAGCATGATGCTTTCTCGCATAAAGCAGTTTTTCTATTACCCATCTGTGCGGACTTTCTTTCCCGCCAACACCGTAATAATCACCGTAAAATATACAAGGGTAACCGTCAGCTATAAGCAGAATCAACGCATATGCCAGAGGCTTAAACCAGCTGTCTATCTGTGATTCCAGTGAACCGCCCCACTGTGAATCATGATTATCCACAAAAGTTACCGCAAATAATTTATTGTTGACTACCAGAGCATTATCAAATATCTGTCGCAAATCATAAGCACTTCCGTTTTTAGAAGCTGTAAAAAAGTTAAAATGAAGCGGTACATCAAAGAGATCTGCCTGATAATTCACATTATCAAGATACTCCTGTATAGACTCAAGATCACCTTTCCAGTATTCACCCACAGCATAAAAATTTTCACCTCTGACTCCTCTTACTTCTTTGAGAAATTCTTCTATAAAGTTATTATTTATATGCTTTATTGCATCAAGCCTGAAGCCGTCCAGATTTAGTTCATTTGCTACCCACGCGCCCCATTTTTTCATCTCTTCCACTACATCGCCGCGTTCATAATCTATATTTGCAAACATGAGATAATCATAGTTTCCATTTTCATCATCTACATTCTGATCCCAGTTTTTACCGTCACCTGTCATTTTATAAATAGCTGTTTTCTTATTTATATTATTATAGTCAGTACCGTTAAAATGATACCAGTGCCACTTAAAATCCGAGTATTTATCTTTACGTCCCTCAAAATCAAATTTAGTCCATCCCTCTATTTCATACGGGTCTGATATTGCCTTGTTTCTGTCATTAGGATCTACTTCCTGCACCATAAACTTTTCTGTCCCGTCAGCTCCGGCTTTATGGTTCATCACTGCATCCAGATAAACTGATATTTCATTTTCGTGGAGTATTTCAATTGCTGATACCAGTTCTTCTTTTGTTCCGTACTTTGTGGCTACCGTTCCTTTTTGGTCAAATTCACCGAGATCGTATAAATCATATGCTCCATATCCTACATCCAGATCAGAAGTCCCTTTAGTCGCCGGAGGTATCCAGACTGCATTTATTCCTATCTCTCTTAGATGCTCCGCATCATCTGCCAGACGTTTCCAGTGTTTTTTATCCGCCGGCAGATTCCATTCAAAGTATTGAATCATTACTCCATTTATCATCTTTCCTCCAAATTTTTTAAAGGATTTTTCTATAATATGGATTATACTACTTTTGAAACAAAATAGATATAAAAAGTTTCAGCATACAAATGTTAATAAATTTTTATAGAATAATAATAGTAAAAGAAAAAAAATCATTCCTTTATTTACAAGGATTTTCACTATAAATACAGAGTTTATGAAAAAATATATATTTTATTTCAATACGTTATAAAAATAAAAATTGATTAAGAACTTTTTTTACTATTTTTTTCTAAAGAATGGTTTGTTTAATTTATAATGTAAATATAATTTCTCAAACATATGAAAAGGCAGTTAATACTTACTGCCCTTATTTTATCTAAATTCTATATGTAATTCTTTTCCCAAGCCCCGTGCGAGCTTCTTCAAAAATTTAAGACTGGGATTATACTCACCTTTTTCAAATCTGCTGATATTGCTTTGTTTAGTTCCTGTCCGCTCTGCCAGCTGCTGCTGTGTTAACTTTTGGTCATTACGAATTTTAATAACCTGTTTTATAAGCTCATATTCAGGCTCTAATTTCTTATATTCCTCATATAACTCCGGGTCTCCTTTAAATACTTTTTCCTTATATTCTTTAAATTTCATATCTCAAACCTCCTTTTATAGTCAGCCATCCTTTTTCTTGCAGTATCTTTTTCACATTCCGGCGTCTTATTAGTTTTCTTTATGAATCCATGCAATAGAATAATTTTATTATATACTGATATAAAATAGAATATCCGTGAAATACTGACAGAAGCTTTTATTCTTAATTCCCATAACTTACCTTCAATTTTTTTAGCATGAGGCATTGTTAATTCTATTCCAAATTCCTCAAGCAATTCAATTTCCCTAATTGCTCTGGCCTTACGCTTCACAGGCAGACTTTCCAAAAAATCCAATATTACATTTCTTCCGCTTTCTGTTTCATAAAACTCAATTTCCCACATAACCGGCCCCCTCCGATATTATTACACACATCATATATCATATACGATATATTGTCAAGGATTTTTTCAAATAAAAATATTTTCATCAAAATCAAAAAAACTGCCTGTAAAAAGACAGCTTTTCCTGTATCACATATTTATATAAAGCCTTATTATAAACAAAACCGCGAGTATATACATTACCGGTTTTATCTCTTTATACCTTCCAGTGGCCAGTTTTAATACCACATAAGTTATTATTCCTCCCGCTATTCCCTCTGCAATGCTAGTAGTAAAAGGCATCATAGTAATAGTAAAGAAAGCCGGCGCTCCTTCTGTGAGATCATTAAAATTTATTCTTGTAATAGAACCCAGCATAAGTGCTCCTACTACAATCAAAACAGGTGCTGTTGCCGCTTCTGGTATTATACACACAATTCCCGAAAGAAAAAATGCCATCCCGAATAGCACTGCCGTAGAAAGTGCCGTTAAACCCGTTCTGCCTCCGGAAGCAATACCAGCTGTACTTTCCAGATAGGTAGATGTTGTCGTTGTTCCTAAAAATGAACTTAATGTTGTAGAAATAGAATCACATACAAGAGCTTTTTTCATATTTCTTACTTCACCTTTTTCATTATAAAGTCCACCTTTTTCAGCTATTGCCAAAAGAGTTCCTATATTATCAAAAAGATCCACCAGACTTATCGTAAGTATTATCATAAGAATATTAAGCAGCCCGGAAAGCACTCCTTTATTCCCTATAAGCCCTAAAAAGTCCTGTTTAAAAAAAGTTGCTGAAATCCCGTGCGGAAGCCCGAAACCTCTCCAGTCACTGAGATTAGTAACGCCAAGCGGTATTCCCACAAGTGTTGTAATAAGTATTGACAGAATCAAAGCCGTTTTCAGTCCTTTTGACATAAGCGTAAGCATAAGAAGCAAGCCAAATATGCTTAATAATACTGCCGGATTTTTCAAATTTCCAAAAAACATTCCGTGGTCAGTAGATACTACTATACCTGTGTTTCTAAAACCAATTATTGCAATAAAAAGACCAATTCCTCCTGTTATTGCAATTTTTATATTTTCCGGCAGACTTCTGATTATTATTTCCCGTATAGAAGTAAGCGAGATACATAAAAATACCAGTCCTGAAATCGTTACTGCAGCAAGACCCTGCTGCCAGGTATAGCCCATTCTTCCGATTACTGTTGATACAAAAAACGCTGAAAGTCCTAATCCGGGTGCTGTTGCCACAGGCAGTTTGGAAAAGAACGCATGTGCCAGAGTTCCTATGATGGCAATTAAACAAACTGAAGTATACAACCCCTCTGATGGAATCCCTGCCGACCGCAAGAATCCCGGAATTACCGCCAGTACATATGACATAGTCAAAAACGTTGTAAGTCCTGCCATAAGTTCCGTTTTAATATCAGTACCATACTTTGATAATTCATAATAATTCTCAAAAAAATTCCCTGCTCTTCCTTTTATCACTGTTAAAATCCTCCTCCATTTATTATATTTATTACTTTTTATCATTTATAAAAAATTTGATAAAAATCTTATTTATAAATATTTTCAGAATTTTGTATTCTCTTATGGTGTCCGGATTTTTCGGGAAAATATATTACCTGTTTTCCCATAAATATTTAGTTATATTTTCTTTATTTCCTTTCCTGCACAAAATCTTCTTTCTATATCTGATAAAGCCCCGGAATATATAAAGCTTTGCAGGCGTTCTTCCAAAGACTTGTCTGCATTTCTGTCGTTTATTATCAATGCATCAAATTCGTATTCTTCTTCAAAACTTCCTACTTTTCCGAAAAATTTTCCTCCGCCCTTTGTAGCCAGATAGAATGCTTCTGAAGTTTTTAATATCGGGCTGTTTTTATCCACATACATATTATAAATTTTAGAAGCTTGAAGTGCATAAGCTGTGCAGTCTTTTATTGATAAAATATGACCGCCGGAAATATCACTTCCTATTCCCACATCTATTCCGTTATCCATGTATTTTTTCACAGGAGCTGTTCCGCTTGACAGATTTATATTTGAAGTCGGACAGTGTGCCACAAACACTCTCTTTTTCTTCATAATTTCTATTTCTTTATTGTCATTATGTACACAATGTGCCATTACTGCGGAATCCTGACCCAAAATCCCATATTTATCATATACACCAAGATAATTATCACTTTCAGGATGCAGTTCGTGTACCCAGTTTATTTCTCCGGTATTTTCCGACAAATGAGACTGCACAGGTACCTTATACTTCTGGGCTAACTCTGCTAATCCTGTCATTAATTCAGAACTGCATGTCGGTATAAATCTTGGAGTTATTATAAATTTTACTAATTCACTGCTGTTTGCATATTTTTTTATAAAATATTCAGTATCTTCCAACGATTCCTCTGTGTTTTCAATAAGATAATCCGGAGAATTTCTGTCCATATTTACTTTACCTATAAAAGCCCCCATCCCTGATTGATTAATTAAATCAAAGAGAATATCCGTTGCTTCCTTATGAAGTGTCGCAAAAATCACACTTCTTGTTGTTCCGCTTTCCAAAAGAGCATTCACAAACTCAAGATACACTTCTCTTGCATATCTGGTATCCTGAAATTTAGACTCTTCCGGAAAAGTATACGTCTCTAGCCATGGAAGCAGCTCTTTGTCCATACCGAGTCCCAAATTTCTAAACTGACCTGCATGTAAATGAAGATCCACAAAACCGGGAATAATCATTTTATCTCCAAAATCTGTTATTTCCATATTTTTGCAGCTTTCATCCAGTTCACGGCATATTTTTTTTATTTTGTTTCCCTCTACTAAAATATAGCCGCCTTCTATACTTTCAAATTTGTCCGGAGTTTTTGTAAAAATAATATCACCTTTATAAATTTTAATGTTATCCTTAGCCATAATCTTACATCCTCCTTTTACAAACAGCTTTATTTCCTTTAATATTTCTATATCTGCGGGAAAATCAATAAAGTCGTTTCTAAAATATATAAAATAATTTTTGTTATTTTTTAACATCAATGAATTATATTTTATTCTACCTCTTTTTTTTAATTTGTCAAGTGTATTATAATAAAAAAAATTATAATTTTATATATTTAAATTATAAATTAATATGAAAAATAAGCTCAATCATTGTCACAGTCATTTTCCGGCATTTCAATTTTCATTTTAAAATACTTATTTTATTTATTTCAAAAGAAAAATAATTTATTTTATTCATTTAATGTTTAAAAATAACGTATTTCCAATACATTAATATAAATGTTTTTATTTTTTAAAAATAAAATAAAATTCAATAAATAAGTTTATTTATAAAAATATTTGAATTCACAAAAAAAGCTGTTCTTCTTTAGAACAGCTCCCTATATTTTATATATTTAATGCAAATTTTTCTTTAGTATTTTTCAAAACTTCATGTGTATATTCTTCTCTCATCTGTGACTGATACATTTTTGCATAAAGTCCGTCTTTTTCCACAAGTTCTTCATGCGTTCCTCTTTCCACTACATTTCCTTTATTCAGAACAATAAGCTGATCTGCGTGTTTTACTGTAGAAAGCCTGTGAGCTATTATAAATGTAGTTCTGTTTTGTGATATTACATTAAGGGCTTTTTGTATCATAATTTCTGTTTCTGTATCTATATTTGCCGTAGCCTCATCCAGTATTAATATTTCCGGATCATAGACCATTACTCTCGCAAAGGCTATAAGCTGTCTTTCTCCTACAGAAAAGTTTTTCCCCATATCTTCCACCGATTCGTGTATACCATTCGGCTGTTTATCAATAAAGCTCTGTGCACCTATCTGATTCATTATCTCAAGGACTCTTTCCTCGCTTACATCATTGCTGTTAAAAGTTATATTAGAAAATAGCGTGCCGCTGAAAAGCACCGGATCCTGAAGAACCATTCCCACATGCGACCTGTAAGTCTGAACGGGATAATCCTTCAACGACCTTCTGTCTACGATAATATCACCATTCTGATAATCATAAAACCTGAGCAGAACATTCATAAGCGAACTTTTCCCGCTTCCTGTGTGACCTACTATTCCCACTGTATTTCCCGCCGGGATATTAAGATTAATATTTTTCAACACATAATTCTCATCATCATAAGCAAAACTAAGGTCTTTGAATTCCACATTTCCTTTCAGTTCCAATTTTTCATCGCTGAATTCCAGTTCTTTTGAAGGAACATTCAAAAACATGTCAAATATTCTTCTTGCTGAAACAATTGCTCTCTCAAATCTGTTCAGAACTCCGAAAAACCAGAACAACGGTGCAAATGCGCTGTCTACATACTGTACAAAGGCAAATACCGTACCCACCGACAGAATCATACTTCCGCTTAAAAATTCCCTTCCAAAATACACAAGTGTAAGTGTAATTGCCAGACGACGCACTGTATGAGCCATACCATCTGTGTAAAGCGCGCTTAACACTGCGAATTTTCTTTTATATTCCAGATAATCATCTGCCAATACGTCAAATTCTGCTATTGATTCATCTTCGTGAGTAAATGCCTGAACTACTTCTATTCCCTGAAACTGCTCGTTCATCATTGCATTCATATTAGACTGTATTTCTCTCGTTTCCTTGAAATTTGCCGATACATATTTTCTGTATAAATACAGCCAGATCATAATAATCGGAAGTATCATCAACGCATAAGATGCAAGTCTTGCATTCAGAAAAAACATTGCTATATATATGAAAACCACCTGTACTACTGCCTTTACTATCTCAAGAAGTGTATTTTCATATAATCCGAATATTGCATTACTGTCATGCACAATATACGACACTACCTTTCCGTCAGGGTAATCACTGAAATATTGTACCGGAAGTTTCTGCAGCTGCTTAAATGCATCCCTACGCAGATCGAATACTACTTTAGTAGCAAGTATTCTCAGGCTGTAACCGCATGTATACATCAAACACGCAGCAGCCATGAAAAGTATAAATATCATTGCTACCATAGACATTGCAGGTGCAACATACGGTTTATAAAAATTCCATACATCATCTTTTGTAAGCATATTGAACTCAATGTTGCTTGCCTGATTATTTATATAAAGCTGGTTATCTTTTATTTCCGCTTTTTCATCTGAAACATCCGAATCTACGAGTACATACCCATCTTTAGTTAAAATTATGCTGTTTTTTCTTAATACTTCAATATTACTATTTTCCTCAATTCTTGTATAATATTTTCCCTTATAAAAAACCGATTTTTTTTCATTCTGTATTGTGTTACTCACTGAAACAGGTCTGAACATCCCCATAATATATTTATCTATAATTATTTTTGTCGTCATTGTTCCCACTATAAATATCGTTGTGGAAAGCATTAAGGCAAAAAGACTGTAAAATAAAAATCTCTTATATGGTTTTGTATAGGCCCATAACTGTTTCCATATATACATTATTCCGCCTCCTCTGATTCCTGAGTTGTCATTGTATTTTGTTCCATAAACTGATCATAATACCAGCCTTTGAGCTCCATAAGCTCATCATGATTACCCTTTTCCACTATTGTACCTTCCTGAAGAACAATTATGCAGTTTGCATTTCTTACAGCGGATAATCTGTGCGCTACTATGATTTTTATCATTGCCGGATAATATTCTGTTATATTCCTGATTATATTTTCCTCTGTTTTCCCGTCAACTGCTGACAATGAATCATCCAGAACCAAAACATTTCCTGCTCTTACAAAAGCTCTTGCAAGCGACAGTCTTTGTTTCTGTCCTCCGGAAAGCATAACCCCTGATTCTCCGGTTACAGTTTCCAGTCCGTTTGTAAGTGTTCCGATGTCTTTGGTAAAATCTGCATGATCTATTGCTGTCATTATATCTTCACGGGAAGCATTCAGATTTCCCAGTCTGATATTTTCATATACTGTTTTTGAAAAGACAATATGCTCTTGAGGAACATATGCTATATGCTCTCTTATATCTTCTGCATTATACTCTGTTATGTCCCTGTTATTTATTTTAATTCCGCCTTCTCCTAATTTATACTGTCTCAAAAGCTGACGGATAATAGTTGTTTTTCCGCTTCCTGTTGTCCCTACTATTCCCAGTGTTTCGCCGGTTTTCACGCCGATACTGAATGAATCAAGGCTTTTTACAGAAGAACCGGGATAAGAAAAACTGTAATTATCAAATTCTATACTTTCTATTTTTCCAAGTCCCAAAGGCTTTTCCGGAATAATAATATCACTTTCTTCATTGTATACTGCATCAATTCTTTCATAAGAACCGCTTCCTCTCTGCAGTGTGTTAATAAAGGCACCTAAGGCGAAAACAGGCCATTCCAGCATCATTACATACACAAAGTATGTAACCAGTTTACCTGTTGTCATGTTACTTTTGAATACATCCATTATCCCGAAAAAAAGCGCCAGTGCCATTGCAACTGTAAATACTCCTATAAATAAAGGTTCATACAGTGAAATAACTTTTGAAAAAGCAATACTTTTATCATAAGTAGTCTGTGATTTTGAAAGAAGCTTTTCTATATCGTCTCTCTCTTTTGCATAAGCTCTTATTACCCGCACACCTACTATAGACTCAAGTACACTGTTGCTCAGCATACTTGTGGACTGCTGTCTTTCTTCATAAAGTCTCTCTATTGTTTTTTCCAGTTTATCTACCCCGAATGGAATTATTAAAATGGGAATCAAGACTATAATCGAAACTTTCGGATTAATGAAAAACATGCTTGAAATAAGCAGTGTCAGGTATAGCGAGGCCTCAGCCAGCATCAGAAAACCGAAATCCACTGCTTCACTCACAGCATTAACGTCTTCTGTAGCTCTGGACATAAGATCACCTGTCTGATACTTCTTAAAAAATTTTCCGTCCATTCTTATAATATGTCTAAAAAACTTTTTCAGTACTTTAAAAGAAAGAATATTGGCATTTTGAATAAAAATATAGTTCCATATTCCTGTAGTAATATATCCTATTACTATTATGGAAACCAATACTATTGTTATTTGTGTCATTTTTGTTCCTGTCAGTGTTCTCATCGTCATCTGATCTATTGTATACCCTGTGATCCACGGAACAATCAATGAAAATACATCTCCTATGAGCAGCATTAACAGCACCAGAAGATATCTCCATTTCATCTCCTTTATGAACCAGCCAAGCTGCTTAAAAATCTTTATCATTTCTTTCCTCCTTAAAACAAAATTTTTATTTTCTGCCTTTTATTCTTATCTTTTAGCACTCACTCCCATCTCTTAATCAAAATTTTTATAATAAAAAAAGTAAGGTCTATCACCCTACTAAAATTTTATTGCCTGTTTTAAAAAATAAAATTCGAGCTGAGCCTCTAAAATAGAGGCTGCACTCCTCTATTTATATATAAGAACAAAGGCTCAACACTAATATGCCGGCTGTTGTTCTGTTTGTATTAAATTCTTTAATCGCACTTAACTTAATATCCATGTTGTCACCTTCCTCTCTAAAATTTCAAAATTTATCTTCCAAAATCTTAACATACACTTATCGACTATGTCAAGGTTTTTTTCCTGTTTTTAAAGGCTCTGAAATATCTTCCCGTTTAATATTTAAGAAAATTTTTATCTTCCGTAAAGTTTGCTTATTCTTTTTATTTCATCTGATAAAACTGTTGTCAAATCCTCTTCTTTCATTCTCCATTTCCAGTTTCCCGCTGCAACTCCTGGGGTATTCATTCTTGCCTCGCTGTCCAGACCTAAAAAATCCTGCATAGGTGCCAGTGCCATGTTAGCAACTGATCTCCACGCGGCTTTTATAAACCGCCAATTTATCTCATTATCAGTATAAATATCCAGATAATCCCTCACATATTCTTTATCATGCTCGCTTGCTTTGGAATACCAGCCTGTAATTGTATCATTATCGTGTGTTCCGGTATACACCACACAGTTATGATTATAAGAATGCGTGAGATAATCATTCTCCTCATCTGAATCAAATGCAAACTGTAATATTTTCATACCTGGAAATCCTGTTTCATTTCTCAGTTCCACTACTTCATTAGTAAGGTTCCCCAGATCTTCGGCAATTATAGGGAGATCACCAAGTGCTGCCTTTATGGAATTAAAAAAATCTATTCCCGGTCCTTTTCTCCATTCACCTATGACCGCTGTTTTCTCTTCTGCGGGAACTGCCCAGTATGATTCAAATCCTCTAAAATGATCTATTCTTATAATATCTGCTGTTTTCAGATTAGCTCTTACTCTCTCTATCCACCATTTATAGCCGCTTCCTTTTAATTTTTCCCAGTCAAACAAAGGATTCCCCCAAAGCTGCCCTGTTTCACTGAAATAATCAGGCGGAACACCAGCCACATCTATAGGTTTTCTCTCTTTATCAAATAAAAATATTTCTGGATTTGCCCATGCATCCGCACTGTCAAAAGCAACAAAAATCGGAATATCCCCTATTATGCTGATACCTTTTGAATTAGCGTACCCTTTTATCTTTGCCCATTGATTAAAAAAAAGATACTGCACAAAGTAATTGTACTCTATATCATCTTTCAAAAGTTTTCTGTATTTTTTCAAGGCGCTTTCTTTTCTCAGTAGTATGTCTTCATCCCATTTTGACCATTCATACCCCTTAAAATAATATTTTAGGGAAATAAATAATGAATAGTCTTCCAGCCAAAAAGAATTCTCATCCTTAAAAATCTGTATTTCAAATTTCATCTGTTCATTATCTGATTTTTTGTAGTTTTCATATGCTTTACGCAACAAAGGAAGCTTATTTTTATATAAAAGACCATAATCTACATTTTCAGGATCGTCTCCCAATTCTGCTTCATCTGCATCCTCTGTCTGCAGCAGACCTGAATCTATCAGAGTCTCAAGATCTATCAAATATGGATTCCCCGCAAAAGCTGAAAAAGACTGATATGGTGAATCTCCATATCCTGTAGGCCCTAAAGGAAAAACCTGCCAGAGTTTCTGATTTGATCTGCTCAAAAAATTTATAAATTCTATCGCACTGTTCCCTAATGTTCCAATACCATATTTTCCGTATAATGATGACGGATGCAGTAAAATCCCCGAACTTCTTGGAAACATAAAAAACCTCCTGATATTTTATTTATCATCCTTAATATTCTACATTTTTCATAGTTTTAATATACCATATATCCCTTTGTTTGTCACTTAAATTAATTATTTCATGTATAAATTTTGTTTTTCAAATTACTTTCAATGATATATTTTGAATATACAATTATTTTAAATTGACATTTATTTCACTTATCTGATATAATTAGATGAAATTAGGAGGTGTCGTTATAATGGCAAAAGTAACTAAAGAAATGAATATCATGGAGGCTGTGGAAAAATATCCTATTATAGCACAGGTGCTTATGAGATACGGACTTGGTTGTGTGGGATGTATAATATCAACAGCGGAGACTCTTGGTGAAGGGATTGCGGCCCATGGGTTAAATCCTGATATTATAATAGAAGAAGTTAACATGATTTTAGATAAACAGGAAGCTGAATAATCTTACTTAATTTTGAAATATTGTTCCCTCTTTAAGTATACACTGACTTTTCGGTGTTATTTAAAGAGGTTTTTTATTTTATCAAAGGCTTTATTTTCAGCATTCCTACTGAATTTTTTGCTTTTTCTGCGCATTTTTCCTTATATCAAAAATTTCTTCTTGACAATAATGTATATTTTATGGTATCATTCTTCTTGCGATGATTAGAAAAGATGTTGCTTTTCTGTAGTTGCAGAATTTAATGTCTGTGGAGAAGTGGCAGAGTGGCCGAATGCGCTCCCCTGCTAAGGGAGTATCCGGGGAAACTTGGATCGAGGGTTCAAATCCCTCCTTCTCCGCCATTTTTTTATTTTGTACCCATAGCTCAATTGGATAGAGTGTCTGGCTACGGACCAGAAGGTTAGGGGTTCGACTCCTCTTGGGTACGCCATCGTTTAATTCTGACCACTTCAATGTGGATTTAAACATATATGAGAAAAAGAGTAGGTTTTCTACTCTTTTTTAGTTTTTAAACATATTGCTAGAATTGAAAAAAATTTTTAAGGATTGTATTAATGATATAATCTCTCATTATTTTTACTATTTTAACTATTCTCTTTAAAATCCTAAAAATAATGATGCTAATATTATTAAACATATAGCACAGATACATCCGCTGAAAGCCATGTGTAATATATTGTGATAGTATCTTTTGTCATTTTCTATATTTGCTTCTAATGTGTAAGAAGCATATGGTAAGTATATCCATATTAACGCCAGCATGGATATGCTGAATCCATATAATCTGGTACTGTATAAATGAGCCAGTATTATAATAGACAACGCTATATTCAGTCTTTTAGAGCCTGTGATAAAAAGTCTGTAAATAAAAAAATCTTTTTATGATAAACTAAAAACAGGAGGACTTTATTATGAAA
>NZ_JAMZGM010000029.1 GCF_024158605.1 Sebaldella sp. S0638
TATCCGAATTTTCCGCAGCAGTTTTTGGCAATGATCCCTTATGTACTGACATTATTAGCACTGGTAGGATTCGTAGGAAAAGCAAAGGCACCGGCTTCTTCGGGACAGCCTTATGAGAAACAATAGAGATATAAAACTTGAGATAAAATAATTTTTGTGAAAGAGGTGATATTTTTGAGAGCTGTAGACATTATAGAAAAGAAAAGAGACAAAAAAGAAATTACAAATGAAGAGATTAGTTTTCTGTTATCCAATTATCTGAATGAGGAAATACCTGATTATCAAATGGCGGCATTTTTAATGGCGGTATATTTTAACGGTATGACTGATGCAGAACTTTTGGAATTCACAAAAGAAATGAGAGATTCCGGAGATGTAATTGATTTTGACGGACTGGCAAGATTCCATGTGGATAAACACAGTACAGGCGGTGTAGGAGATAAGGTAACAATAGCACTTGAGCCGATAATGTCAGCACTGGGAATGGGAAGTACAAAGCTTTCCGGAAAAGGTCTGGGGCATACAGGAGGAACAATTGATAAATTTGAGGCGATAAAAGGTTTCAGATTCTCAAATACTAAAGAAGAAGTAATAGAAATAGCAAATAAGACAGGAATAGGACTTATGGGCTACAGTGACAAAATAGTACCTCTTGATAAAAAATTATATTCATTAAGGGATGTTACTGCCACTGTAGCAAGTATTCCCCTTATAGCAAGCAGTATAATGAGTAAAAAGCTGGCAATTCATTCTGATGCAATTATTCTGGATGTAAAAACAGGTAACGGAGCATTCATGAAAACACTTCCTGACGCTGTAGAACTGGCTCGTACTATGCTTAAAATAGGAAAAGGTTTTGACAGAAAGATCGTAGCAGTAATAAGTAACATGGATCAGCCTTTGGGATGTGCTGTAGGGAATGCCAATGAAGTAATAGAAGCAATAGAAACACTGAAAGGAAACGGTCCTGAAGATTTTACGGAACTTGTTTATAATATTGCCGCGCTTGCATTAAAGCTGAAAGGCGATGTTAATACCCTTGAAGAAGGAATGGTAAAGGTAAAAGAAGTAGTAGACAACAGAAGTGCCCTTGAAAAATTTGCACTATTTATAAAAGAAAGCGGCGGAGATCCTGAAATAGTAAATGATTATTCACTGCTTCCTGCATATTCGGGAACTCTTGAGGTAAAATCAGAGGAAGAAGGATATGTCAGCCAGATTCTTGCAGAAGAGATAGGAAAAGCTGCAATGATAATAGGTGCAGGAAGAGCAACAAAAGAAGACGAGATAGATCACAGTGTCGGAGTGCTTGTTTTGAAAAAAGTAGGAGATTTTGTTAAAAAGGGCGACGTTATAGCTAAAATCTGTTATAATGATAGTAAGTATGCAGACAATTCGAAAAAAATGATTTTGGGTGCATACAAATTCAGCAAGGAAAAAGTAGAAAAACCAAAAATTATTTTTGAAATTCTGGAAGCTTAAGAAACAGAGATAAAACTAAATTTTTTATTAGGAGGAAAAATGAAAATAAATCAGTATATTGATCACACATTATTAAAAGCAACGGCTACTAAAGCTGAAATCAAAGAAATATGCGACGAGGCAAAAAAATATAATTTTTATGCAGTATGTGTAAACGGGTCTTATGTACCTTATGCAAAAGAAGAATTAAAGGATTCAGGTGTAAATATAGCAGCGGTTATCGGGTTTCCGTTAGGTGCAATGTCTACAAAGGCAAAAGTTTTTGAAGCTGAACAGGCTGTAAAAGACGGTGCAACAGAAATAGATATGGTTATTCAGATCGGAAAGCTGATAGACGGTGATTATGAATATGTGGAAAATGACATCAGAGAAATAAAAAAGGCAATAGGAGACAATGTATTAAAAGTAATAATAGAAACTTGTTATCTTACTGACGATCAAAAGAAAAAAGCCTGCGAGCTTGCATTAAATGCCAAAGCAGATTACGTAAAAACTTCTACTGGATTCGGTACAGGAGGAGCTACTTTCGAAGATGTAAAATTAATGAAAGATGTAGTAAAAGACAATGCAAAAGTAAAAGCCAGCGGAGGGGTAAAAGATTACGAAACTGCTGAAAAATATGTAGAACTTGGTGCTTCAAGACTTGGAACAAGTTCAGGAGTAAAAATTATCGAAGGTGAAGCAGTAGGAGAAAATGATTATTAATCTTTTTCAGCGTCATTTTGTCGGCAAAGTAAATCAAATGCTGATTTCACAAGAAAGTTTAACTTTATACAGACATATTTGTATTAGCTGTCAGGAAGCAGGGAGGTAAAAAAATGAGCAAAATAAACAGAGTAACACTAATAGTATTAGATAGTGTGGGGGCAGGAGAATTACCAGATGCAGAAGATTTCGGAGACACAGGTTCCAATACACTGGGAAATCTTTCAAAAGCAACAGGAGGACTTGATCTTCCAAATATGCAGAAAATAGGACTCGGGAATATTACTGATATCACAGGTGTAGCACCGAATAACAGTCCTGACGGAGCATACGGAAAAGCAAAAGAAGTATCAATAGGTAAAGATACTACTACAGGACATTGGGAGATGGCGGGAGTAATCCTTGAGAGACCATTTCCTAACTATATGCAGGGCTTTTCAGAGGAAGTAATAAAAGAGTTTGAGGAAAAAACAGGCAGAGGAGTGCTTTGGAATAAAGCTGCTTCTGGAACTGTGGTAATAGAAGACTGTGGTGAAGAACAGATGAAAACAGGTAAATGGATAGTGTATTCATCAGCAGACCCTGTTTTTCAGATTGCTGCCAATGAAGAAATAATACCTTTGGAAGAACTATATAAGGCCTGCGAAATAGCACTTGAAATATGCAATAAAAAATCGCCTGTTTCAAGAGTAATAGCAAGACCGTTTGTGGGACAGAAAAAGGGAGAATTCAAAAGAACATCAAACAGACATGATTTTTCGATACAGCCGCCGGGTGTAACTGTACTGGATAAATTAAGTGAAGCTGGTAAGGATGTAGTAGGAATAGGAAAAATTTATGATATTTTCGCCGGAAGAGGAATCACTGATACGAGAAAGACAAATAAAGATGACCTTGACGGAATTAAAAAAACACTTGAAGCATTAAAAGAAGATACAAACGGACTTATATTTACAAACCTTGTTGATTTCGATATGCTTTACGGTCACAGAAGAGATACAGAAGGATATAAAAATGCTCTTGAATTATTTGATAAGTGGCTTCCTGAAATAGAGAAAAATCTTCGTGATGACGAGATACTTATAATAACAGCAGACCACGGAAATGATCCTACATATAAAGGAACAGACCATACAAGAGAGTATATACCAATACTGATTTACGGTAAACATGTGAAAAAAGGTGTAAATATCGGTACAAGAGAAAGTTTTACAGATATAGCGGCAACAATAGAAGAAATTTTGCTTGGTAATAAAACAAAAGGAAGTTTTGCTGATATTATTTTGGATTAATATGATATTTAATATAGGAAACGGAGTGGTTAGATGAAAAAGATGATGATTTTTTTATCGATGTTGTTATCGGTAGTTTTATTGGGGAAAGAGGTTAATATTACCATACTTGGTACATCAGATGTACACGGAAGAATGGTGCCGTGGAATTATTCCACAGATAAAGCAGACTTTTCGGGATCTTACAGTCAGATTTCGGAAATAATAAAAGATTACAGACAAAACAGTAAAAATGTTATTGTAGTAGATATAGGAGATATAATTCAGGATAATTATATAGAAAAGTTCATTAATGAACCTCAGCATCCGGCAATGACAGCGTTAAACGAAATGAAGTACGACATAATCATACCGGGGAACCATGAATTTAACTTTGGTATGGATGCTTTGGACAAAGTGCTTAAGCAGTTTAACGGAAAAGTTCTGTCAGCCAATATTTATTACAAAACCGGAGAAAGATATCTGGACCCAAGTACGATAATGACAGTAGACGGAATAAAAGTAGGAATAATAGGTGCAACCACTCCTTTGGTAGAACAGTTTGAAGAAGAATCAGGAAATGTTAAGGATATGAGATTTGCAATGCCTGCAGATGAGATAAGAAAAGAAGTTCAGAATCTGAAAAAGCAGGGTGCAGATGTAATAATACTTCTTGCACATATGGGACTTCCAAATGAAAATAATATACCGGGAACAGGTGTAGTAGACATAGCAAATGAAGTATCAGGGATTGATGTAATTATAGCGGGACATGAGCATAAAAATGTAAGTAAACAGGTAGTAAACGGTACTATAATAACTGAGCCTTACAGATACGGAGCTGCAATTTCGGTAGTTGATCTGAAATTTAACGTGGATAACAAAGGTAAAAAGACACTGGTAGCTAAAGATGCAAAAACTATAAGTGTAAACAGTGAAAAATCAGATAAAAAAGTAGAGGAGATATATGCTCCGTACAGCGAAATATTAATTAAAGATGCAAATATAAAAGTAGGAGAAACTGCAAATGACCTTGTGCCGCAGGTGCTGGTACACGGAATACCTTCTATTTATATGAAAGATTCAGGATTATCGACATTATTTGGTGATGTACAGATTTATTACAGTAAGGCTGATGTAGTTTCATTCCTTGTGGATAATAAAAAAGCAGTGCTTAACAAAGGTGATATCAAGAAAAAAGATATAGCCAACAATTACCAGTATACTTCCGGGGAAACTACAGTATATGAATTTACAGGTAAGGATCTGAAAGATTATATGGAATGGTCGGCAGCATATTTTGATACTGTGAAACCGGGAGATAAAGATTACAGATATGATCCTGTAAGAGGTGCATCAAAGTACATGACATATGATATGTTCGGCGGAGTAAAGTATAAAATAGATTTGAGAGAAGCTCCGGGGAACAGAATAAAAGACCTTAGACTGGTAAAAGGTAATAAAAAAGTAACTGATGATATGAAGATAAAAGTAGGATTAAATGCATACAGATATGAAATGCTGGTAGGGAAAGGCGGACCGCTGGAAGGCAGAAGAGTAAATCCTATCTGGGATTCTAAAACTGCATTTGGTGAAGAAGAAGGAACTATCAGAAATATGACTATCAGATATATCAGAGATGTAAAAAAAGGTAAAATAGACGGTAAGGCACATGGTTACTGGGAAGTAATAGGAATTGAATAAACATAAAAAAAACAGGAGGAAAAAATGAGTGTACATATAGCAGCAAAAAAAGGGGAAATAGCAGAAACAGTACTGCTTCCGGGAGATCCGCTCAGAGCAAAATATATAGCAGAAAAATATCTGGAAAATCCTGTGCAGTATAATAATGTAAGAGGAATGATGGGATTTACCGGAACATATAAAGGAAAAAAAGTATCTGTTCAGGGAACGGGTATGGGAATACCTTCAATCTCGATTTATGCCACTGAACTAATCACTGAATACGGATGTAAAAATTTGATAAGAATAGGAAGTGCCGGTTCATACCAAAAAGATGTAAAAATAAGAGATATCATAGTGGCAATGGCTACTTCTACTGATTCTAACATAAATAACCTTAGATTCCCCGGAGGAGCTAATTTTGCACCTACTGCAAGCTATGAACTTTTCGCAAAGGCTACAGCTGCTGCAAAAGAAAAAGGGATAGAATTCAAAGCAGGGAATGTAATGTCAAGTGACACTTTCTACGGTGATGATAAAGATGCTTGGAAACACTGGGCAGACTTTGGTATTCTGTGTGTGGAAATGGAAGCAGCAGGGCTTTACACACTTGGTGCAAAATATAATGTTAATGCACTTGCAATTCTTACTATCAGCGATTCGCTGGTAACAGGTGAAGCTACAACGTCTGAAGAAAGAGAAAAAACTTTTAATGACATGATAGAGATGGCTTTAGGTACTCTTTAAAAAATATAACATTATAAGGAGAGTTTATGACAAACTTATCTGAAAAAGAAATTCTCGGGCTTATAGATGAAGCTATAGAAATTTCGAAAAAGGCTT
The DNA here is from genome assembly GCF_024158605.1 of Sebaldella sp. S0638. NCBI lineage: Bacteria > Fusobacteriati > Fusobacteriota > Fusobacteriia > Fusobacteriales > Leptotrichiaceae > Sebaldella > Sebaldella sp. S0638. The sequence goes on from NZ_JAMZGM010000029.1 coordinate 5,985, forward strand.
ATGTTAATTATTCTCATTTTCCTGTAGGAGCGGTGCTTATAGATGAGAACGGAAGAAAATTCAAAGGGGTAAATGTAGAAAATGCCTCATTCGGATTATCTCTCTGTGCTGAAAGAAACGCTATTACTACTGCTGTTACAGATGGAATGAAAAAGATAAAAACACTGGTGGTTACAGGTGATACCGAAAAACCTATCAGTCCCTGCGGGGCATGCAGACAGTTTATGCTGGAATTTGCAGATGAGAATACGGTAATAATATTATCGAATTATAAAAGAGAATATAAAATATGCAGTATGGAAGACCTGCTTCCTTATTCGTTTAAGCTTTAATATACAGGAAAAAACTGTCTCTGTTCAGAATAATCACTGAAAATGAGACAGTTTTTTATGTTAATTTTATTCTTTTGTTATACGATAAGCTTTGACTCCGGTAATTTCTGTTAGATACAGAGGATTCAGCGTCCATGCTTCTGCTATATCCATGACATCTTCTTCATCAGGAAGAACACAGTCTTCGGGTTCATCTGCTACGGAATAGTTCATATTGAAATCCTTCTCTTCTTTTGTTTTTTCTCCTTTATCCAGAGGCACTTTCATTTCAAGTGTATAAAAACCTCTTATAATTTCATTGTTTTCAAATTTGAACCATCCATAAACATCTGATACTGTGTGAGTTAAAAAATAATATACAGTGTCAAAATGACGGCTTAATTCTCTTAAGTCATCAAATTCCAGTTCCCAATTTCTATTTAATTTACACAGTTCCAGATGACGGTCATTTATAATTATCATATCCGAATGTGTGTCAGTTATGATACCGATATTATCTTTATTAATACTTTCTATATTATTCAGTACCTCAAGGACTTTTTTCGCCGATTTGGATTTTATTACAGCCCAATGGGTTTGAAAGCCAAAATTTTCGACCTCTGTTTCTGTAAGAACATAGCGTTTTTCCAAAGTTTCATTTTTCTTCTTTCTGAATAAATTAAACATAGTTCACCCCATTTAAAAAAAATTATATTTTATATAATAACATATAATTCTTAATTTTGTAAGTGATTAAAAATTAAAGATATATTCTGAAAAAAATTTCTATTTTTAAAATATTTTTTTTGTAATAAATTAGAATAAATGTTAGAATATTAATATGGAGGTGGTAATATGAAAAAATTACATCTGCTTTGTTTTCTGGGTTTTCTGATTCTGGTACTTCCATGTTTTGGAGATATAAAATGGGGAACCGGAAAAGAAGAAGCACTGAAATATTTCGGTACAAGCTATGAAACTTCCGACTGCGGCGGCGGGACAGTATGCTACACATATAAGAATATACAAAAATCAGGTGTTCTGTTTGCTGAAACCGGTCTGAGATTTTTGGATAATAAACTAATCTCATGGTATGGAGCAAGTGATGTAGATTCTAAAACTGCTTTGGAAATAATGAAAAAATTTGAGCAGGAATACGGGATGAAATTTGAATATATCGAAGAAGGCGGAATAAGCAGATTATTCCATAAGAGCGATGACGGAGAGGTTTATGTCTTTCTTATGAAAGATGATCCGGCATATTATTTTACGGTTTATTATAAAGGGGCAGAAGAAATAAAGCTTGAAGCTGAGAAAGAAAGAGAAATAGAACGTATTCAACATATCGAAAGAGAAAAAACGAGAAAGGATATCTAAAAAGTTTTATGGAGTATTTTATGAGAAGTTTAATATGAGAAATGGCAATGCATAGATGTAGGTGCCATTTTTTATTTAACTGAAAAATGTAGATTTTATATAAAATGAAAAAAATTAATTAATTAAAAAATTAAAAACAGAGTTGACAATTCGAAAAAAAGTGGTAAAAATAAATGTGAGTGAATTTTTTTTCGCTCAAAATAAAAGCAGAGGAGTGGTTAGATGGCAATAAATTATACTGTTATTATAATTGTTGTGGTTTATTTAATTGCAATGCTTTTTATCGGGTGGTATTCTTACACAAAGATATCAAGCAATGAGGACTTTATGGTAGCTGGAAGAAGACTGGGGCCGGTACTGATGGCAGGTACACTGGCAGCTACTGAAATAGGCGGGGGAAGCTCGCTGGGTGTAGTGGAAAAAGCTTACGGCGATTGGGGAATGGGAGCTTCGTGGTATATTATCACTATGGCAATAACATTTGGTTTTCTTACCTTCTTAGGTTCAAAATTCAGACAGTCAATGGTAAAAACCGTTCCTGAATATTTTAGAAGAAGGTACGGAAAAGTTCCGGAGCTATTACTTCCATAATTATGATAATCCCTCTTATAGGTCTCACAGCAACACAGTTCATAGCCTCATCTACAATTATATCGGTAATGCTTGGTATGGACTACAGAATGGCTGTAGTTCTTGTAGCTGTCGTGGTGACAATCTATGCGGTTATGGGCGGACTTTGGAGCGTGACACTTACAGACTTTGTACAGGTATTCCTGATAGTATTCGGTATGATGATTGCAATTCCGTTTGCCTTGAAGACTGTAGGCGGATGGGATAATGTTGTTGCAATACTGCCAAAGGAAAAATTTAATATGGTAAACAGCAGTATTAATCCCAAAACCATAATTTCATTAATTGTAATGTATCTTGCATCATTTACCGTGGGACAGGAAGCAGTGTCAAGGTATTATGCGGCAAGAGACGACAAAGCAGCTGTACAGGGATCACTGCTTGCAGGATTAATTAATATAATATATGCTTTTATCCCCACAGTTCTCGGGTTGATTACACTTGCACTGGTAACAAACGGAACAATACCAAAAGATATGATAATGAAAGACGGACCGAAATATGCACTTCCGCTGCTGGCAATGCATACAATGCCGTCACTCGTAATAGGACTTTTATTTTCAGGGATAATATCAGCAACAATGTCAAGTGCAGATTCTGATTTACTGGGAGCAGGATCAATATTCGGGAATGACATATATAAAATATACATAAAACCCCATGCTACAAGTAATGAGGTAATGAGAGTAACAAAGATAACAATGCTTATAATAGGCTTTCTAGCTATGATTGTTGCTCTTATGAACAGAGGCAGTCTCATAAAGCTTCTGACATTATCATTTACTTTAAGAGCAGCGGGAGCTTTCTTCCCTTATGTAATGGGGCATTACTGGAAAAAGGCTTCGGCTGTGGGAACAGTGGCTTCATTATTACTGGGAAGTTTTATCACATTATATGTGGAGATAAACAAAATAACAATTTTTGGATTAAAGGAACCGATAATACCAGGACTGGTAGTTAGTTTTCTGGCATTTTTCATACTTACGTTCCTGTTTCCAAATAAAAAGAACAGCACTGAGCTTGTCGGGGAAGAAGAATTTTAATATAGGCAACACAAAAAGCTGTTTTGCATGAAATATGCAGAACAGCTTTTCTTATAATAAAAATACAGCCTTTAAAACCGTAATTATAACATAAAAAGGCTGTATATAAATTTTAAAAAGTATTATTTTTTGACTTTATCTAATTTTAACAAGAAATCTCTCGGATTTTTTAATTCTGATAATCTTTTTAATTTCATATTTGGAAAGGAATTCAATATTCTTTTTTCGTTGAATCTCAATTTTCTCATGCTTAATTTTAATTCCAGATTCTCTTTCTCATGTATTCTTTTTTCTTTTATTTTCTCTTTAAGTTCATTCTTTTTAATGGTTTCCGATTCTATAAAATCATTAAAATGCTGGGCTCTGACTTTTATTGATGATTTCAGAGTTTTTGACTGATTTTCCAGCTTGGTATGAAAATCCAAAAGAAACTTTTGCAGTGAAAACATATTAAGCAATGAGAATACAGTATCCGCAGCCATTATACATAATATTGCCGCAGGAACAGCGATATTGAAAGAATTATACAGAGTTTCCACTATTTTCGTCACAAACGGATGAATAACCCTTACCACTAAAACACAGCCCACTCCCCAGAATGCAGAAACAGGAAGTGCTATTCTTCCCTGAATATTAAATGGTACATTATGATAGTCCCACCATGTAGTATGAAAAATTTTCTCAAGAAAGTAAGAAGTAAAGAATTCAAGTAATGTTACAATAATTGTGGAAAAAATATACAAAAGTACCAGATTGTTATGGAATGGTTCTATAAAATATAAAACCATTATAATTCCAAAACCGTAAATCGGACAATAGGGCCCGATCAAAAATCCTCTGTATACAAATTTTCCTGCTTTAAGGGAACAGTAAACCGTTTCCCATAACCAGCCCATAACAGAGTAAATGAAAAAATAAAGAATAACTTCGCTGTAAAATTTTGTCATATTTCACCTCTTGTTTATTTTAATATTAACAGTAATTAGAATAAATTGTCAATAAATAAAGAAGAAAAAAATGTCGAAAGTAAATTTTATATAGTTTAAATACTTATTTTAAACAGTTTGAAATAATGTTATAATATATAAATTAAGAAAATGAAGATAATTTACATATAACAGAAAATTTTTATATAAATAAAACATTAATTATTATATTACAAAAAGGAGAAAAAATTTGAAAAGAAAAAAAATGTTGATTTCAGTAATTACTGTGTTACTAGTGCTGACAGCAGGGTGCAATCATTCCGGCAAGGAAAAAAACCAGCCTTCAGGTGATGGATATGAGATAAAAGATGTAAAAATGGGCATTAATGATTCGGGAAAATTTACAGTGCTGGGAAAATTAAAAAATATGGGAGAAAAGAAAGGGTACACAGAGATTTCAATTCCATGTTATGATAAAAAAGGAGTGGAACTGGAAAATGCTTTTGACAGTGTGGAATCCATAGATGCCGGCGGAGAGTGGAAATTCAGGGCTGAGTATCAGGAGAGCGGCGAACCGTCAAGATGTGATATAAATGAATCAGAAGTAACAACATATTAATTATTATAAATTTTAAAATTGACATAGAGTGAACTCCATATTGTATAATTATTTTATGCGAAAGGAGAAGTCATGAAGTATTATAAAATAGGAAAAGTTTCCCAGATGACAGGGTTAAGCAGAGATACACTGAGATATTATGAAAAAATAGGATTGATAAGGCATCTGGAAAAAGATGAATCAGGAAGAAAAAAGTATTCTGAGAAAGATATAGAGTGGATTGAGTTTTTGAAAAGGCTGAAAACTACCAAAATGTCTTTGAAAGATATAGGGAAATATGCCGATCTCAGATATGAAGGAGACGAGACTTCCGGTGAACGTAAGAAAATGCTTACGAAACAGCTTGAAAAAATAATGGAAGAAATTGAGAAGCTTATGGAGACAAAGCAGATATTAATCTGGAAAATAAAAACATATGATGAAATAGAGAAAAAAATAAGCAGAAAATAATGTCGGAAGAGCATCGGGAAGTTTTCTTTACTAAAATAAATATGTATGATTTTGAAAAATATTGAAAAAATACAGCAGTTATGATAAAATAAAGAATACTTTTTAGAGAGAAAATATTATTTTAAATAAAGTCATAGTGAAAAGGACTCAAAAGCACTTTTGGGTCTTTTTTTGTGGCTTAAAATTTTTTAGCAAAGACATATGGTGCGGTTTTTAATGCCAAAGACATACGGAAAGGTGATTTTAATGGAAAAATATGGAAAATTAGGAAATGACAGTGTGGTAAAGCTGCTGTTTGAATTCTCTGTTCCTGCGGTTATTGCAGGAATGATAGCTGCGCTTTACACAGTTATAGACAGGATATTTATAGGGAGATTTGTGGGGGAGCTGGAATTCTCAGGTGTTTCTGCTACATTTCCTATAATGATCTTTTATATAGCATTTGCATCATTAATAGGAATAGGGGCAAGTGCCAATATATCCCTGAATCTGGGGAGAGGAAACAAGAAACGTGCGGAACACATTCTGGGAAATGCCTTTACATGCTTTAATACATCAGGAGTAATAATTATAGTATTAAATTATATTTTTCTTGATCAGATTCTACATGCATTTGGTGTAACGGAAAATACTTTTGAATATGCCAGATCATTTATGATATATCTGATTCCCACATGTTATATGACATTTCTTACATACGGTTTTGCCGGTGTGATAAGAGCAGAAGGGAATCCCAAAACTGCAATGAATATAAATATAATAGGAGCATTGATAAACATAATTCTCGATCCTTTATTTATAATAGTATTTAAAATGGGTGTGGCAGGAGCGGCAATAGCCACTCTTATATCGAACCTCGCAGCGGCACTGCTTGTAATATACCATTTTACTTATTCAAAAAAATCTTCTTTGAAAATAAGAAAGAAATACTTTAAGCTAAATACAAAAATTCTGAATCAGATAACAAAAATAGGTATTTCGCCGTTTATTCTTCAGGTTTCCCTTTGTCTTGTGGGACTTGCGGCAAATAATATGATAAAAATTTATGGGAATGAGTTTGATTTCGGGATTTACGGGGTTTTAAACACTTATCTGATAGTGATATTTTCTGTAGTTCTGGGAATAAGTCAGGGAGCACAGCCGATCATAGGATATAACTACGGATTGAAGAATTACAGACGTGTGGAGGAAGCATTATTTAAATCAGTGAGTTTTACCACTGTTTTCTCTATTGTATGCCTTATAATTACACTTATTTTTTCAAAAGAACTGTCAGGAATATTTGTAAAGGATGAAGTGTTGATAAACAGGACAGCACCGGCATTAATATTATTTTTACTTTCTCTGCCTGTATATGGAATTCTTATTATAGGAGTTGATTTTTTTCAGGTAGTGGAAGAGGCGAAAACTTCAAGTATACTGTTTTTCCTGAGACATTTTTTACTTGCATTAGGGAGTATGTTTTTGCTTCCTGTATTGATCGGAATAAACGGAGTATGGCTTTCAAGAACAGTTTCTGATTTTATTTATCTGCCGGCAGTTCTGTATTGTCAGTGGAAATGGCTGAAAAAACTGAGAACTAAAATAAATGAACAAAAGATCCGTGAAAGTTCATTGTAAAGTTTTTGAAATAATAATATATAAAATCCCGCAGGGCGAATGTTCACGGGATTTTTGTTAATTAAGTAATAAATTATAACGTAATTCTAAGAAAATGGTGATAGAATGAACGTTCAGTATTTGGAGATATACTGAACGTAAAAAAATTCTTCATTATAAAGGAAAGGTGGTACGAAATGAAAAAAGGATTATTAGTTTTAGCAGCTGTAACATTATCACTGGTATCTTACGGGGCATCATCAAGAGAGGCGGGAATAAAGCAGAAAAAAGATGCTTTGGAAAGAAAGTATCAAAGATGTGTAAAATACAGCAAATATAAGGAAAACTGCCAAAAATACCGTGATATAAAGAACAGCATAAGTTAAGAAACGGGAAAATTAAGTAAAGTAAACTTATATTCAAATATAGGAGGAATTATGAGAATTTTATTAATTACTTTATTTTTAACACTTTCTGTAACAGTAATATCAAATGTATTAAGTCCTGAAGCAGAAAAACATCTGGAAAAATATAATTACTCTCCTCAGGACATCTATTACAGGGAACATTGTTGTGTATAAACCAGTAAAAGCTGAATAAAATATTTTTGACATTTTTTTACACAATAATTTTCTATATACAAATTTGAAATACCGGCTGATGAAAAATCAAAAGCTGGTATTTTTTTATGGGAAACATAGATTATTTGTACTATAAGCTTAAAATGTGTTAAAATATATCATTAAAATAAATCTGAAAAGAGGATGATGAAGATAGGGTATAGAATAGAGATAAGAAAATTTACCGAAGAAGATTTTCAGGAGTATTTTATGCTTGTGAGCAATGCGGATATTATGGCTATGATTACAGGAAGGGCATTGCAGCGTGAAGAAGCAGAGAAAAGATTTGAGAAGCTCCTTTGCGGAAATAAAGAACATGAGTCTTTCGGGAGCTTTATGGTTTTTGAGAAGGAAACTGGAGATTTTATAGGTTACGGAAAAATGGTGCTGGATATAGAGAATAAAACTGAGGCAGAAACAGGTTACATGCTGTTTCCTGAATATTGGGGAAAAGGATATGCCACTGAAATTACAAAGCTGCTTATGGAAAAGGCTGAGGAAACAGCTGTGCTGATGAAAATAACAGCAATTATCGATCCTGAAAATACAGCTTCCAGAAATGTTTTGCTGAAAAACGGTTTTGTTTCGGAAAAAATCTGTGATATAAATGGATTACCCGGAGAAATTCTCGGGAAAAAGCTGAAATAAAAGCTGTATGTTTTAGTGTAAATATAAAGGTATCCTAATTGTTTCGCCGGATAAAAGCAGTATACAGACATGAAAGTTTTTATGTCACGTTGGATTAAAGGCGGAAATATGATAAAATTTAAATATCAGATAAAAAATACAGGTGATTAAAATAAGAGGTAATTAATATGCTGAATTGCGTAAAAATAAACAAAGAAAATATAATAAAAAATTTGAAAAGAATCAGGAGTATGACACCGCTGATATGTGTGGTAAAAGACGACGCCTACGGACTTGGAATAGAAAACATACTTCCTGTTTTATATAATGAAGGGGAACGGTATTATGCCGTTGCTTTTTTTGAGGAAGCAATGGAAATACGAAATATATATAAGGATGTTAATATAATTATCCTGAATTATACAGAAGATGAAAAGCTGGATGAAGCGGTGGCAAATAAAATAGAATTATCAGTTTTCAGCATGCTTCAGCTTCGCAGATACACAGAAATTCTGGGGGAAAAGATATCGGAACTCGGTATTCACATAAAATTCAACACAGGGATGAACAGACTTGGCTTTGATATAGAGGAAACAGAAGAACTCTGCAATATAATCAAAAGTAAAAAATTACAGATAAAATCAGTTTTTTCCCATATTTCAAATTCTGAAAACATTGAAAATACTGAAAAACAGCTTGAAAAATTTGAAAAGATACTAAGTCTGGCAAAAAAACATGAAGTCGATTATGGTTTCATGCATATTTCCGCAAGTCCTGCATTATTTAAGTATGACGGGAAGTATAACTTTGATTTTTCAAGAGTGGGAATGGCTGTATACGGTCTGGAGCCTCTGGGTACAGATGTCGGACTCGAAAAATGCATAAGCATCGAATCTAAAATAATAAATATAAAAAATGTAAGAAAAGGCGAATACATCTCTTACGGCGAGAATAACAGGCTGGAAAAGGACACTCTTGTGGGGATAATACCAATGGGATATGCACAGGGAATACAAATGCAGATAGAAAATAAAGGGGCTTATGCACTGGTAAACGGGAAAAAGGCTCCTGTAATAGGCGAAGTCTGCATGGATATGCTTTTGCTTGATATAAGCGGAATAGAGAATGTAAATCTCTTGGACAGGGTTGTTCTTGTGGGAAAATCAGGTGATGAAGAGATAACTCTCAGGGATATTTCAAAATGGACAAGTACAATTCAAGATGATATAATAACCAAGATAAGTAAAAAAATAAAAAGAATCGTTGTTTAAGGAGATATATGGAAAAAATAGCTTTAATAATGGCCGGAGGTTCCGGTACGAGATTCTGGCCGTTATCAACAGAGGATAAACCTAAACAGTTTCTGGACTTGGTATCTGAAAAATCAATGATCAGGGAAACTATAGAAAGAATTGTGAAGATTATTCCTTTTGAAAAAATATTTATAGCAACAAATATCAAATATCTGGAAAATATAAAGAAAGAAATACCGGAAATACCAGAAGAAAATATAATACTGGAGCCGACGGCACGTGATACGGCAGCATGTATAGCATATGCAGGGCTTGTAATCAGGAAAAAATATCCTGACAGTATTATGGCGGTACTTCCTTCGGATCACCTTATAAAAAAAGAGGATGAGTTTCTTCAAAGTCTGAAAAATGCCTTTGAAAAAGCAGAATCTGATCATATAATAACTCTGGGAATAAAGCCGACATATCCTGAAACAGGTTACGGCTACATAGAATATAAAAAGAATAGTGCAGATGAAGGAATATGCAGCGTGAAATCTTTCAGGGAAAAACCGAATTTTGAAACTGCGGAGAAATACATAGAAAAAGGAAATTTTCTGTGGAACAGCGGGATGTTCATATGGAAAACCGATCTGATAATTGATGAAATAAAAAAATATATGCCTTCTCATAAAATAGTACTGGAAGAGATGGAGGAAAAGCTCAAAGACGAAGATTTTTCCGGTATAGAATTAAGTGATTATGTAAAGGAAATTTTCTGTAAATTTGAAAAAATATCCATAGACTTCGGAGTCATGGAAAAATCAAGGCTTGTAAAGGTAATTCCTATAGATATAGGATGGAATGACGTGGGAAGCTTTAAGTCTCTTGAAGAGGTCTTTCCGCAGGATAAGGACGGAAATATAATAAGGGAAGAAAAAGAGGGGACTTATTATGAGCTTGATTCAGAGGATAATATTATTATAAATAAAGAAGATAAAATAATAGCAACTATAGGACTGGAGCACTTTGTAGTGGTAAATACAGGGGATGCGCTGCTGATATGCCATAAGGACAAAACACAGGAAATAAAAAAAATGATGGACAAAATTAATAAATAATAAAATATTATAGACAGGAGTGAGTAAATTGTTATATCCGTTAAGATTTAAAAAAGTTTTTATAGACAAAATCTGGGGTGGGGATGCTTTGGAAAATGTATTGGGGATGGATATTCCCAACGGCAGAAAAATTGGTGAATCATGGGAGATAAGCGCACATCCGCACGGAATGAGCATAGTGGAAAACGGCGAGCTTGCAGGGAAAACACTGCAGGAAGTGCTGAATGAATACAAGGGCGAGCTTGTAGGGGAAAAAGTATACAGCGAGTATAAAGAATTATTTCCGCTTTTGATAAAGTATCTTGACGTAAATGACAGACTTTCTATACAGGTTCACCCAAGCGACGAGTATGCTATGAAACATGAAAATGAACTGGGAAAAAGCGAATCATGGTATGTAATAGAAGCAAGTGATGATGCTAAGCTGATTTTGGGAATGAAAGACGGAATGACTAAAGAGAAGTTCGTAGAGAAAGCTAAGAAAAATGACTTCGATGATATGTTTGACGTAAAAGCCGTGAAACAGGGAGACTTTATAGATATTAATCCGGGGACAGTGCATGCGTCGCTGGAAGGAAGTGTACTTATAGCCGAGATTCAGGAAAATTCAGATGTTACATACAGAATTTATGATTTTGACAGAGAAGAAAACGGTGTAAAAAGAGAACTGCATATTGATAAAGCAGCAGAAGTAATAGATTTTGGAATGAAAGTAAATATTATTTCCGGTAATCTTTCGGGTTCTGAAACTGAAAAAAGACTGGTAGAGAAAAAATACTATACTATTGATAAAATAAAAATAAATGATACAAATAAGGAAGATGTTAATCAGGGAAGTATGATAATTTACTCGATTCTTGACGGTAAGGGAAAAATAAAATATGAGAATGGAGAGCTTATTATAAAAAAAGGAGAATCTATTCTTGTTCCTGTGAATGTAAAAGTAAATATTGAAGGAAATCTGGAACTGCTTAGAACGATAATCTAAAATCATAAGGAGATAATAAGATGAGAAAAGTTATGAAAACAGCATTTTTACTGATTATGATCATGGGAAATACTGTAATGTGCATGGGAAACACAGGAGAAAAAGCAAAAGAAAATATAACTTCTTTTTTTGAAAATACTGACAGCCTGAAAGTGACAAATCCTCTGGTAAGTGAAAGTAAAAATACCGGAAGCACTAAAGAAAGCATCTGTCTGGATCCCGGTCATCAGAGAAAAGGCAATAACGGAAAAGAGGAAATAGCCCCTGGTTCAAGCACTACCAAGCCGAAAGTTTCTTCTGGAACTTCAGGAGTGGCTACAAAAAAAGATGAGTATGTACTTACTCTTGAAATTGGAATGAAATTAAAGGAAAAGCTTGAGTCAGAAGGGTATAATGTAATAATGACAAGAGAAACACATGATGTAAATATAAGTAACAAGGAAAGATCAATTATGACTAATAAAGCCGGGTGTTCTCTTTATATCAGACTGCATGCCGACGGATCGGAAAATAGAAATGCATCTGGTGTATCCGTACTTACTTCATCTTCTAAAAATCAGTATACACAAAAGGTACAGGCTTCAAGCGACAGATTTTCAAAGATAATATTGGAAGAAACACTGAAATCCACAGGAGCCAAAAGCAGAGGAGTAAGCTACAGAGATGATCTTACAGGGACAAACTGGTCAACAATAACAAATACACTTGTTGAAATGGGCTTTATGTCTAATCCAGAAGAGGACAGAAAACTGTCAACACCTGAATATCAGAATAAAATAGTAAATGGAATAGTAAACGGAGTAAACAGATACTTAAAAGAAAAATAGATTTGAGAAAGACAGGTTATTTTATATATTTTATAAAGTAACCTTTTCTCTTTAAATTTATAATTTTTTACGGTTTATAACAGAAAAATTTTCAAACCCTGACATACTGTTGTCAAAAATTTGTTTTATAATGGTATTATCAAAGGAGGAGAAGTATGAATATAAAAGTAAACGGAATAACACTGGAGTATAACAAAGCGGGAGCCGGAAAGCCGCTTATACTGCTGCATGGAAATGGAGAGGATCATCATATCTTTGATAAAATCACTGAAAAATTAAAAGGTAATTTTACGGTGTATGCAGTAGACAGCAGGAATCACGGGAAAAGTACCGTAACCGAGGATTATTCTTATGAAACTATGGCAGAGGATACATTGGCATTTATAGATGCTTTGAAGCTGGAAGAGGTCTATGTGGCAGGGTTCAGCGACGGAGCCGTTATAAGTATTTTTCTGGCGTTAAAACATCCTGCTGTAATAAAGAAAATGGCTCTGCTTGGTGTAAATCTGAAGCCAAGTGATTTTAAGAAGAATTGCTATGAGTATGTGGAAAAAGAATATGAAAAAACAAAAAATCCCCTGTTTAAACTTATGCTTGAAGAGCCGAATATTGAATTGGAAACACTGGAGAAAATTAATATTCCATCTCTGATAATAGCAGGAGAAGATGATATATTTTACAAAAAAACATTTACAGATATAGCAAAAACAATGCCTGATGCAGAACTGATGATTTTGAAAGGGCATAATCATGACAGCTATATAGCAGATAATGACTTGTTATACCCTGATCTGTGTTCTTTTTTCACCAAATAAATTATAAAAAGAAATAAAAAAAAGAGTTGTATAAAAGCAGAGTGACTTTGCCCTGTAAAGGCTGGGTTTTCTGTTTTTCATACAGCTCTTGTTATTTTTATATAATCTTATTATTTTAGCGCATCTGCAAATTCTTTTTCGTCACTGATTGTTCCCACAACAACACTTGTGATTTTCCCGTTTTTATCTAGGAAAATATTAGTAGGAACAGAATTGATAAGTGTTCCGTCTATAAATACGCTGTTGTAGTCATAATAAACCGGGAATGTAAATTTTTCTTTTTCTAAATATTCTTTCACTTTTTCCTCAGAAGAACGTCTTTCTATAAAAATTACCGCAAAATTATATTTATTCTTATTTTTACGATAAAAATTTTCCAGTACGGGAAGTTCTTCATGACAGTCAGGACACCATTCAGCTGCGGTAACAATAAGTGTTTTCTTATTTTTGTCAAAAGCTTTGCTGCTGATAATTTTCTTTCCTTTAAGTGTCTCAAGGGTAAAAGCAGGAAATGTATTTCCTTCCTGAAGATCAACACTGAAAGTGTCAGAAACCGGAGTATTGTCGCTGTATGCAAAAACAGATAAAAGAACTCCCAGAATTAAAACAGATATTAAACTTATGAATCTTTTCATATTTTCTCCTTGTTTTTTAGTTTATAGTTATTGATCAAATTTTCAGATTTGTATATAGAATCAATGTCTTGCTAACATACAATGAAAATTATATGTAGATCTTATCATAAAATATATATTTTTTTCAAGATTATTCATAAAGATACAGTAGTTTATCAGCTGAGGCTGAACACTTCTGAATGAAATATCTCTTATTTCTTTAAAAGTTCCTGCATTTCTTTGATTTCTTTAGGCTGTGTAGCCAGTATGTTTTTTGAGATATTAATAAGTTTTTTGTTTTTTCCGATTTTTAAATATGCTTTCGCCATTTCCACAGCACCTTCATGATGAACAATCATATTTTTCAGGAAAAGTTCTGTAGACTGATCAGCAGTGAGCTTACCTGTGGGCATATCCATTTTTTTCATCATATTGTCCATAATAGTATTCATATTCTTTTGAAAAGAATCGCTGTCATTTCCTGTAAGTGAATCAGAACGAATAAGAGCCTGCATTTCCTGAACTTCAGAACTTTGTGCTTTGATAATTTTGTCTGCAAGTGCTGTGACTTTTGGATCAGTGGTTATATTCTTTATTCCGGCACTGGTGATAATAGCAGCTTCATGGTGAAGGGTCATATAAACAGCAAAGATATTTCCTGTGTCAGTGGTAAGGTAAGCACTGTTATCCCCCATCATAGTATCATGGGCAAATTTTTCATAATCAGAATAATTTCGAAATTTTTGCGATGCAAGAACCTCTACAGGTGCCATTACGTCAAATACCGGTATGATTGCGAGATAATGAGAGTCGTAGTTTGTATTCATGGAAGGGCCTGTCATATCATGGTTTCCATTATGTGAATCCATTGCGGCTGCAGAAATATTAGCAGAAATAGTTACCGCAGAAATAATTAAAATTAGTTTTTTCATTTCTAATTTACCTCCTGTGTATAAAATAATAAATATCTACCATTATTAAAATTCCTGTACCCGTACAGCAGATCAGATTTTCAAATAAGAAGCAGAGAAAGGGTAAAGAGATTTTATAATATGTATTATAACAAAAAACAGGGGAATTTAACAATAAATATTAAAAAACATAGGGGAATAGAGTGCCGTAAACACAGAATAAACTGACGGGGCAATCTTCATGAAAAAATTCTTATATATAAAATTTATTTATAATATACATATTTTTGAACTGCCATAATTTATTCTAAAAAATATAACATAAAAAAAATAAAATATCGGTAATAAAAAATCCTGTTCTGCATTATGTTTTTAAATTGAAGAAAAGTCTGTTAAGTGCTATAATAGATAAAAAAACAAGGAGATATAAATAATGGATAAAAGTCTTACAGAAGCAAAAAGAGTTTTTGAAGCTGAAATAGAAGAGCTTGTAAAAGTAAAAGACAGACTTGATGAAAATTTTTCAAAAATGGTAGACATGATTTATGAATCAGAAGGGAAAGTAGTAATCACAGGAATTGGAAAGTCAGGACACATAGGAAAGAAAATATCAGCTACTCTGGCTTCTACAGGAACAAATTCGGTATTTATAAATGCAGCTGAGGCACTTCACGGAGACCTCGGGGTTATTAAAAAAGGAGATATAGTATTAGCCATTTCAAACAGCGGTAATTCTGATGAAATCTCTAATATACTTCCTTCTATAAGAAGAATAGGCGCAGATATAATAGCTTTTACAGGGAATAAAATTTCCGCTTTGGGAAAAGAAGCCGATTTAATAGTAAATATAGCAATAGATAAGGAAGCATGCCCGATGGGACTTGCTCCTATGACATCGGCTACAGTAACACTGGTAATGGGAGATGCACTTGCTGCGGCGTTAATGCAGAAAAGAAACTTTAAGCCGGAGAATTATGCTGTATATCACCCGGGAGGAAGTCTCGGAAGAAGACTGCTTCTGAAAGTAAGAGACCTTATGCACAAAAATGACGAGCTTCCAAAGCTGACAAAAGATACTCATATAGATACAGTCCTTATGGAACTTACAAAGAAAAAAATGGGTGCTGTATGTATAGCAGAAAATGACAGACTTGTGGGGATTATCACTGAAGGTGACATAAGACGTGCTTTGGCACATAAAGAGAAATTTTTTGATTACACAGCAGAAGATGTAATGACTAAAAATCCTATTTATGTAACACCTGAAATACAGGCAATAGAAGCACTGGAAAAGATGGAAGCAAGAGAAAGCCAGATAACGGTACTTCCTGTAGTGGATAATGACAAGCTTGTGGGAATAATAAGAATACATGATTTATTATACTTAAGATAGAGGATAGAGTGTGGACAGAAAAAATTTATTAAAGGGAACTTTGGTTTATTCACTTTCCAATGTGATAACTAAAGCCGGATCAATAGTGTTTCTTCCTATAATGACCAGAATTCTTACAGTGGATGAATACGGTATAATAGGTACTCTGGCACCTGTGACTACATTTCTTACTGTAATTCTGGGACTTGGGATTTATAATGCCCAGATGAAACAGTATGTGGTTTTGAAAGATGATAAAAAAGAACTGGGAAGTTATCTTTTTTCTTCGAATTTTATACTTATTACAATTAATGCGGCATTTTTACTGTTTTTACTGACACCTTTTTCAGAATCCATTTTTTCTAGGATTCCTGGTCTGGATAAGATAACTTACAGCCCGTATGTAATACTGTCGGCAGCAATAGCAACAGTAAATGTATTTAATATTCTTGCCATAAGATTTTTCAGAATGCAGAAGAAATATACACAGGTAGCTTTGGGTAGTCTGATCAGCTTTTTTTCAAACTATATGCTGGCTATTTTCTTTATCAGCAGAATGAAACTCGGCGTGACAGGATATCTGGCTGCTAACCTTGCAGCTGTATTGCTTTTGTTTTTATACTATGCTAAAGGATATTTCTCTAATTTCAGGCTTCCTGTAAAGGCGGAATATATAAAGTATTCGCTGAAAAACGGTATACCTCTGGTGTTTATAGAGCTTACAGACCAGGTAGTGAATCTGAGTGACAGACTTATACTTTTGATGTTTCTGGATTTTAAGGTGGTAGGTTATTATACGCTTGCTTACACAGGGGGAAGAGTGCTTTCTGTGGTAACAGGTTCGTTTATTGACAGCTGGACACCTGAATTTTATGAAATAATGAGCAGTGACAGGGAAGATAAGAATGTAACAGGAATACTCGAGGAGTTTATAGCAATTCTTACAGTAGTGTGTGTATTTGCACAGATTTTTTCTCCTGAGCTGATAATGATGATTTTCCCTGCGAAATTCTATAATGCCATAGCATTTATGCCGGTAATTCTTCCGGCTGTGGTAATTCAGGCTTTTTATTGCCTTGATTACTTTTTCCATTTTCATGAGGAAAGCTGGTATATCATTTTTCTTACACTTTTCTGCATGATTTTTAATCTTGTGTTTAACTTTATGCTGATACCGGTATTTGGTGCATTAACAGCAGCATGGACTACACTTGTGGCATTTTTGCTGAGAGCTGTACTGGAAATGATACTTATAAGGAAAAAATATAATGTAGGTTTTAATTATAAAAAATTGATTTTATATCTTATTATTATGGTAAATCCTGTTATTATCTATCTGGGATCTGCCGATGTAAGTATTGCGAAGCTTTTGGTAAAGATAGTTTATCTGCTTATTGTGCTGAAATTAGTAGTAAACAAAAAAGTATACAGCAAAATAATCAGTATGCTGAATAAAATACGAAGAAAATTTCAGAGATAAGGAAAACGGAAAGGATAAAAATGGAATATAAATTCACTGTTTTTACTCCGACATATAACAGGGCAGGGTTATTAACAGAATTATACGAATCATTGAAACTGGAAACATATAAAAATTTTGAGTGGCTTATAATAGACGATGGTTCTGCGGATAACACAGAGGAAACAGTTAAAAATTTTCAAAAAGAAAATATACTAAAAATAAATTATATAAAAAAAGAAAACGGCGGAAAGCAGAGAGCATATAATCTTGCTGTGGAAAATGCAAAAGGAGAGCTTTTTATCTGCCTTGATTCTGATGATAAATATATTTCCGAAGGACTGGAAATAATACTAAAATACTGGGAAGAATATGGGACAAGGGAAGATATCGCCGGTATGGGATATTTATCAGTTTATCCCGACGGAAAAATAATCGGGAAAAAGTTTCCCGAAGATATTATGATTGCAAATCAGTTTGACATATATTATAAATATAAAGTGTCAGGTGATAAAGGTCTTATGTTCAGGACAAAGATACTGAAAGAATACAGGTTTCCCGAAATAGACGGGGAAAAATTCGTTACAGAGGCAGTGGTTTATAACAGAATATCAAGAAAGTACAGTATTTTATATATAAATAAAGAGATAGAGATAAAGCAGTACCACGAAGACGGGCTTACCAGCGGCTATAACAGACTTTTGATGAACAATCCCAAAGGGAGCGCTCTCTATCATAATGAAAGAAATTTTTTTAAGATGTCATTCAAGGACAAAATATTAAATAATGCTGTTTATTATAAGTTTTCAAGAACAGCTGGGGAAAGTTTGAAAAAAATATTCTTAGATTCAAATGCGGTGTTTTATCTGATTCTGGCTCTGCCAATAGGGGAATATATGTTTCGGAGAGCTAAGAAAAACATTGGAAGGTAAATTTTGATTTTAAGGAGTAAAAAATGAAAAAAGTAATAATGTTACTATTAAGTTTGGGGTTATTCAGTGCAGGTTATTCATACTCATGCTCAGGCTCTGCATTTTATGACATAAGCAGGGATTATGTTACGAAAAAGGACGGGATTTATTATGAGTACAGCTATAAAACCACACAGAACAATAACGGAAAAATAGAACTAATTCCAAATGTAACAGAAAGCAGTAAAGTAGAAGGTGCAGATAAGGCAACCTTTGAGAAAATAAATAAATTCATGGCAAAAGACAAGAAAAACCTGTATTATAAAAATAAGGCCGTAGGAAAAAGCGAAGGATTTCAGAATCTAGGCGCTTACTACACGTATAAGCCGTGTACTACTTCAGAAGATAACTATATAATAAAAAATAACGACAATGTTTTTATAAATGATAAAAAAATAAATCTTGATCCTAAGAGTGCAGAATTAATATATCTGGATTCAAAGCAGAATAATGAAACAGGTTTTACCATGATGAATCTATATGCACAGGACATTAACGGCGTGTATTATTATTCGGAATTCACAGGAGCAATGGTCAAAATACTTGATAAACCTCTTTCAGAAAATGAATATAAATTTTTGGAAAATACAGGAAATTCACTGTATTTTATCAGCCCTTACAAAGTATATCTAAACGGAACAGAGATAAAAGGTGCAGACGCAAAGACTTTTCAGATAGTAAGCAGCAGCAGGATACCTTTGTCAAGGGATAAGGACAGCTATTATAAAGATCATACAATGATTACCAAAGCTGAATATGATAAATACAGAAGATCAAAATAGGGGACGGGAAAAGTCCGGCGTTGTAATATAAATTACAGAAAAGAAGAGAGAATTTTTATAGATAAAAATGGTAAATAAAACGAGTTAACAAAGGGAGTAAGAATAAAATGAAAAAGGTTTATGTTTTTTTATTAACAGTTTTATTAGGTTTGATATTATCCTGTGAAAAGGATATAAAACCAGCTGATGTAAAACCGGTTCAGGACATAAAGAAAAAAACAAACAGACTTATAATAAGAGGAACAGAAGAACCGGTATCGGTAAATCCTAATTTATCACAAACACAAACCGGAATATTGATCAATTCTTTTTTGAATGAGGGACTTACTAAAATAGGAAAAGACGGAACGCTTATTCCCGGACTTGCCGAAAGATGGGAAGTGAGCGAAGACGGAAAAGTTTGGAAATTTTATCTGAGAGATAATCTGAAATGGTCGAATGGTGATATTATCACTGCGAATGATTTCAGGTTTTCATGGATAAACGTTCTGAGTCCTTCTACAAAAGCAGAGTTTTCTAATTTTCTGTATATAATAAAAGGAGCGGAAGAATACAGCAGACACAATGGGAAGCTGGCAGATGTGGGGATAAAGGCAATAAATAATAAGACACTGGAAGTAACTCTGGACAGACCGTCAATATATTTTCCGTTATTACTTGCACATCCGGTATTTTTTCCTGTTAGTGAGAAGTTTTATCTCGGATCAAAGGAAGATTTTGGTTCAAGACCGGAAACAATTACTTCAAGCGGTCCGTATATACTAAGAGAATGGAATACGGGAAATAATCTGCTTTTGGTAAAAAATCCGTATTACTGGGATAAAGGAAGCATAAAGCCTGAGGAGATAGAAGTGAAGATAATTCCTGATACTTTGAAGGCAATGAGTGCATTTAATTCCGGCGAGATAGATATAGTAAATCTGGAACAGGAATTATATCAGGAATATAAAGATGATCAAAGACTGCAAAAATATCAGAACGGCCGTATATTTTACATTTCATTTAATGTTAAAGATAAAATATTTGAGAATCCGAAAATAAGAAAAGCAGTGGAATTAAGCATAAATAAAAAAGAGATTACAGATGTGGTACTGGAGGGAAGCGGAAAGCCCGCTGACAGACTTATATCTGTTTTAATTCCCGGTTTTGAGGAAGCAGAAAACAGCGAAGAATCTGAAAACAGCTACGGCTATGCACCGAAAAGAGGTAAAAGATTATATAAAGAAGGTCTTAGAGAGCTGAAAACCGAAAAGCTTCCTGTAATAAAGCTTTATATAAAAGAGGATTATGTAAACAGGAAAGTTGCTGACTACATAAAATTAAAGCTGAAAGAAAATCTGGATATGGATATAGAGATAGTAACTAATGCAAAAGACAGTTATGTAATGAGATTAAGTGACGAGAAACCTATTTATGCAGATCCGATGGGATATTTGAAATTATTTAAATCAAATTACAGAGATAATTACGGTTTTTACTCAAGTCTGGAATATGACAAACTTGTAAATGAAATTAATATTGAGATGCATAATCAGGAGAGGATCAAGTTTTCCAAAGACGCAGAAAAAATACTTATGAAAGATGTACCGGTAGTATTTCTGTATTTTCAGGAAAGAGAGGTAATGGTCAGCCCAAGAGTGAAAAATATATATTTTAGAAGTTTTGGCATGAAATATTATGTACTGGAAGCTGAAATTACAGAATAAGGGGGAGAAATGCATAAGGTTTTGGCATTATTAACAGGAATTTTTATTTTTTACGGCAGTTTTGCATGTATTGTATATGAAGAAGGGCCTGAGAGAGTATCGTGGCGGTATGGTTATATAAAAGCCGGCAATGAAATTTTTTACGGCAGTTATCTTGAAACAAAGGCTCTGTCCACAGACGGAGATTCTGTAAAAACGAATTTCAGAAAACTGAGAAAAGCTGTAGGAGTGGATATTGAAACATTTCAGGAGATAAATCAGTGTTATGGTGCTGATAAAGACAGAGTTTATTATCAGGGTGTGGAATTCGTCCCGAATGATAATTTTCAGATTTTAGGAAGTTATGATTCTGATATTACATATAGAGATGGTACAGTGGAACATATTAAGGATTATGTAATCAAGACTTCTGACAGTGTGTATGACGGATTAAAATTTTTGAATCTTGATTCTCCTAGTTTCAAACTTCTTTATGCAGGGCGCGGAGGAATTATATATGCACAGGATAAAACAGGAATATACTATAAAGGCGTGAAGAAAATAGACAGTTTTCCCGTAAAGGAAAATGAATACAGAATACTTGGGAACAGCGGACATATTTATTTGATTACCAAACACAGGGTATATATGGAAGATAAAATGATAAAAGAGGCTGATCCTTCGACATTCAGTATATTTGAAGAAGGGGGATTCCCTGAAATATCAATGGATAAAAAAAATTATTATAAAAACGGCGAAAAAATGACTTCGTGGGAAGTAGATAAATTATTTAAGGTAAAAAAAGAAAAATAGAGTAAATTATTAAGAAGTTTAATAAACAGGAAGAAGGAGAAAATAATGGGTTTTGGAAAGATTTTAAAATGTAAAAGCTGCGGCTCTGAATATGATATGTGTCTGGGAGAGTCGGGAGAAGGGGAAACAGAAACTGTTTTATTCTGTACAATCTGCGGTTCCTTTGGTCATAAAAGCGATCTCACGGGGAAAGAAATTGTTTGCTGCGGCAAGCCCATGGAACAAATAACAGAATTCGGAGATCTGGACAAAAGGATAAAAAAATTCAGATGCCCTGAATGCGGGAAAAGAGATATTATGGATACCGGGGAATTATTTTCCTGGGAATAAGAAAACCGGAGGTATTATGAGAATAAAAATAGATAAAATAACATTTGCTGACTTTTTGATTGCAAAAATGAGTACTGATAAAATAAATTTAATAGCTTCATTTTTAATAGTGTATGCTTATGTTATGATGAAACTGAGATATAATTTGATGATGTCAATGGCTGTACAGGTAACTGTGGCTATATTAATAGGTATAGCGGTAACAGCTCTGATATACGGACTTTTGTACTTTTTGAAATTCAGAAAATTAAAAGGTGAAAATCCCGGAGTACAAGGAAAATTTGACAAAGATTCTGTAAAAGAGTTTAACATTTTTGGGACACAGAAAAAATTTAAAATGCAGCCATATTCAAAATTTAATAAAAAGTATGAGAATAAATATACATTTTTCATGAGATTTGACGGAATGAAACTGCTTTTTTTACCCAAAAAATATCTTACAGAAGAAGAAATTGACTATATAAGAAGAAAAATATCATAAAAAACACAGCAGTATATAGAAGAAAGAGCATAAGAAGACATAACAGGGTGTCTTCTTTTTACATAAAAGGAGGCATATTTGATTCATTTAAATCAGAAAAAAATAAAAATAATGATTTATAAAATTGTATTTACATATAATTATCCCTAATAAAAACAGTATCTGAAATATCAGATGAAAAAATAAATTAAAAAAAAGATTGTTATTAACAGGTATTTTGTGATAATATTAAACTGAATAACTATATAAAAATAAGGTGATAAAATGAATGAAATAAAAATAAGATACGTACATCCTGAGGAACTTATAAACCTTACGGAGGACGCAAAAGATTACTTTTTGGATTTAAGGTCTAAGGATATAATAAATTATGAAGAATTCGAGCTCATACTAAATGAACTTTCATTGGTAGAAGATAAGTTAAGTGTTATGCAGTTAGAAGAGTTACTGATCATGAACGGCATAGAGACTAAAATCATTCTAAATTAAGAGGTGGAAATTTTGGCAAAAAAACTAGTTATTGTGGAGTCTCCTTCAAAGGCAAAAACAATAGAAAAAATATTGGGTAAAGGTTATGAAGTAGAGGCATCATACGGACATGTTATTGATCTTCCAAAAACCAAAATCGGAGTAGATATAGAAAATAAATTCGAACCTCACTATCAGGTAATAAAAGGTAAGGGAGACATATTAAAGAAACTGAAAGATAAGGCAAAAAAAGCTGATGCTGTATATCTGGCGTCGGATAAGGATCGTGAGGGAGAAGCTATTGCATGGCATATCTCCAATTATATCAAGGTTCCTGCCAAGACTAAAAGAATAGAATTTAACGAGATTACTAAAAGTGCGATAAATAATGCAATAAAGCACCCGAGAGACATAGACGAGAATCTGGTAAATGCACAGCAGGCAAGAAGAGTGCTGGACAGAATAGTAGGATATAAGATAAGCCCGCTTTTATGGAAGATAATAAACAAAAATGCAAGTGCTGGAAGGGTACAGTCTGTGGCCCTGAAGCTTATCTGCGACCTTGAGGACGAAATCAGGGAATTCGTCCCGCAGAAATACTGGGAAGTAACTGCAATTACAGACAAAGGAATAGAATTAGGCATATATGAAATTGCCGGAGAAAAAGTAGACAGAATTTTTGACGAGAAAGTAATGAAAAAGCTTAAAAAGGATCTGGCGAAGAAAAATCTTGAAGTCTTCAAAATAAAAGTTACGAAAAAGACACAAAGACCTCCGCTTGTATTCAAAACAAGCACACTACAGCAGCTCGCATCTTCATATCTCGGATTTGCCACATCAAAAACAATGAGAGTAGCCCAGCAGCTTTATGAAGGACTTTCGATAAACGGAGAAAATGTAGGATTAATCACTTACATGAGAACAGATTCCACAAGAGTTTCTAATGAATCTATGGCAGATGCAGGAAAATATATAGAAAAGAACTATGGAAAAGAGTATGTGGGTAAATATATTCCGGCTAAAGCCAAAGGAAATGTACAGGATGCCCATGAGGGAATAAGACCTACAGATATAACTCTTTCTCCTGATAGTATAAAGGACTCTCTGAGTGCTGAACAGTTCAAACTGTATAAGCTTATATGGGAGAGATTTTTAGTGTCTCAGTTTTCTGCTATGAAGTATGACCAGATGCAGATAAATGCCAAAAATGGTGACTATATATTCAGAGGTACTATAAATAAAGTAACTTTTGACGGTTATTATAAAGTATTCAAAGATGAGGATGAAATAAAAACTGCTGATTTTCCTGAAATAAAAGAGGGAGATGAACTTATAGTAAAAGATCTGAATATAAAAGACGGGATGACAAAGGCACCTGCGAGATTTTCAGAGTCTTCTCTGGTAAAAAAGCTTGAGGCAGAAGGGATAGGAAGACCGTCTACATATGCTTCCATAATAGAGACTTTGAAAACAAGGAATTACGCCGAGCTTGTGGATAAAAGATTTATTCCTACAGTTCTTGGCTATGAAGTAAAGACTGAGCTGGAAAAGCACTTTGAAAAGATAATGAACATAAAATTTACTGCTAATATGGAAGAGGAACTGGATGAAATAGAGAACGGAAGCATAAAATGGGAAGAGCTTATGGCGAACTTTTATAAAGGGCTTGAAGTAGAACTTACCAAGTTTGAAAAAGAAATTCAGGATCTTCAGGACAGAAGAATAGAAGCAGATATTATGTGTGCGAATGGTACTGAAGCTATGATCTTGAAAACAGGAAGATTCGGAAAATACCTGATATGTGAGTCAAATCCTGATGAAAAAGTTTCGCTGAAAGGTGTGCAGATACCAAAAGAGGAACTGGAAGCCGGAAAAATAATAGTAAAAGATAAAGTGGCAGAAAAGGAATCGGAGAAAAAAGGGGTTCCTACTGATCATTTTACTAAAGACGGTGTAAGAATTTTTGTAAAAAAAGGAAGATACGGAGAATATCTTGAGAGTGAAGACTATGAAAACGACGAGATAAGAATGCCCCTTCCTTATAAGATAAAACAGGAAATAAAAAAAGGAACTGCAAAAATGCAGGATGGAGTATATATCATACATGACGAGCTGGAAAAAATGCTGGCCGATGACCAGAGAATAATAGAAGAAGCAGGATTGTGTGAAAAATGCGGCAGACCTTTTGAGATAAAAATAGGGAGATTTGGAAGATTTTTGGCATGTACAGGATATCCGGACTGCAAAAATATAAAGAAAATCCCAAAAAAATAAGAGGCTGATTTTTATGGAAGAATCAAAAGAAAAAGAACTGCTTGTAGAACCTCTTGAAAAGTTTTTACACTTTCAGGAAGTAATACTGGGGAAAAGCTATAATACAATCAGAGGATACAGAAAGGATATAATGCAGTTTGTGGATTATATCAGCGAAAACGAGGAAATTTTTGATTATAATAAAGTGGAAGTCTTCACTGTAAGATCATTTATAGCTTATTCAAGCAGCAATGAAGTGGGAAAGAGAAGCATAAACAGAAAGATTTCTGCACTGCGTACATTTTTTGCATATTTAAAAGAACAGAATATAGTAGAGACAAATAAGCTTATCTATGTGAATATGCCTAAATTCGAAAAGGAACTTCCCACAGTTCTTACAAAAGAAGATATTAATAAATTAAGAAATGTAATAGATGTATCAAAAGTCACAGGGATAAGAGACCGTCTAATTATAGAATTTTTATATTCAAGCGGTCTGAGATCCAGTGAGCTTGTAAGTCTGAGCGAGCTTATGATAAACCTTGAGGAGAGGGAAGTAAGAGTGCTTGGAAAAGGAAATAAGGAGAGAGTTACTTTTTTCAGTGAGAATGCCCGCAGATGGTATGAGAAATATATCTCTGCCAAGAGAAATGAGTATAAAAACTATACTCCGAATATTGTTTTTGTGAACAGCAGAGGCGAGAGAATAACTACAAGGTCGCTTAGAAGGCTTATAGCTGACTATGCTGAAAGCGCGGGAATAAATAAAGAAGTTTCACCGCATGTATTCAGACATTCTTTTGCGACGACTCTTTTGAATAACAAGGTGGATATAAGATATCTACAGGAACTTTTGGGACACAGCAGCATATCTACCACACAGGTTTATACACATGTAAGTAAGGCTCTTTTAAGAGAAATATATATAAAGGCTCATCCTTTGGCAGATGAGGATTAATATGGAGGAAAAAATTGATAATAAAAAAATGCAGCGGGTGTGGAATTACCCTGCAAACTGAATTTCCTGAAAAAGCAGGATATGTATCAGAAGAAAAGTTTATAACGGGAACAAATATTTTGTGTCAGAGATGCTACAAAATCAAACATTACGGAAAACATCAGGATATAGAACTTACAAAGGAAGATTATAAAAAAGAAGTAGAAGATGCAGTAAAAAAATCCGATATTATACTTGCAATATTTGATATAATAGACTTCGAGGGGTCATTCAGCGAAGAAATTCTGGATTTTTTGAGAGAGCATAACTCTATTATTATGGTAAATAAAATTGATCTTCTGCCTAAGACAATACACCCAAGCGAAATATCAAACTGGGTAAAAGGGCGTCTTGAAGAAGAGGGAATAGTTCCTTATGATATAGCACTGATGAGTACAAAGACAAAATACGGAGTAAACGGTGTATTAAGAAAAATAAAAAGCTTTAAAGAAAACGCAACAGCGGTGGTATTGGGAGTTACTAATACAGGGAAATCGTCTTTTCTGAATTCCCTTATGGAAAAGGATAAATCTACAATTTCAAAATATCCCGGAACTACTTTGAAAGCTATAAAAAATAAAATAGACGGAACAGATATTACAATAGTAGATACTCCGGGACTTATACCGGAAAAAAGAATATCCGATCTTATTGATCCTAAAGAAGCCTTGGCACTGGTTCCAAACAATGAAATAAACAGAAAGACTTTTAAACTGGATAATAATCAGGTTTTCTTATTTGACGGTCTGATGTGGTTCAGGGTTATTAAGGAAGAGGATGAACAAAATCCTATTTTTTCTGCATTTGCAGCTAAAGATGTAAAGTTTCACGTAACAAAAGAAGACAGAGTGCAGGATTTACTAAATAAGGACTTTTTTGCCTTCCCTTCAAAAGAAGAAAAAGACGGTTATTATTCTAATATGAAAAAAGAACTGGTAACTGTAGAGGCTTTTGAGGAGATGGCAATATCAGGACTTGGGTGGATAAATGTAAAAAGAGGGCCTTTGACAGTAGAGCTTTCTTATCCTGAAAATGTAAAAATAGTCATCAGAAATGGAATAATTAATCCAAAAATTAGGAGAAATAATGAAAAAATCAAAAAAGAAAATGACTAAAGAAACAAAAATGGCAATACTAAAGTTTTTCATTTTTATATTTATTATTTTCTGTATATTTTCGGTATTTGTATTTTTTCATGCTGCAAAAGGCAGAAGACTGAAAAGAGTTACAGTGGAAGTCCAGGCTGAAAAACTTAATAATTCCATAAAGATCTTCAAGGCTTTGGAGGGAAGATATCCCGAACTTGCAGGAAACGAAGATAATCTTAAGGAGATCGTGACTTCAAAGGGAGTGAGTTTTCAGGAAATTTATGAAGATGAAAAAGTATTTGCACTTCCAAAAGATATTAAAAATAAAATAGAAGAAACAAATGCCATAACGCTTGTAAAAGATGAAAAAGGCGGATGGTATTACGATATGGCAAAAGGGACAATAGAAGCTAACCTGCCTGAAAAGGCTTATAAATAAGGAGTGAAGTATGGAAGATTACGCTGAATTGTTAACCAAAAATACAAGAACAAATAGAATGAACCTGCTGGTGCAGTATGTTGTTATAATAGCAGATATTTTACTGCTGGGATTATTTCTGAAAAACGGTTTCGGGCTGTTTTCAATAGTATTTTTTCTGATTCTGGTATTTATTTCTTCATACGGGAATATACTTTTCCTGAAAAAGAGCAGACTGGAAACTTTTGATAATATAGGGAAATATAATAATGAAGAAGTCCGTGATATAATAAGCGAGATATTTTTAAATATAAATAAAAAGGAAAAGCCGAATATTTATATTATATCTTCAAGTACAGTTAACGCTTTTGTTACTGACAGCATAATAAAAGGCATAGCTCCTCTGAATGGTTTATACCTGTCCGAGGATTTATTCAGCAATCTGAAAACTGAAGAATTAAAGTCTGTAATATACCATGAACTCGGACATTATTATTATTTTATGAGTCCGTTTTCCAAAAATATCCTTCCTTTGGATATTTTTTCGGTATTATTTCCGTTTTTTCTTTTTTTAGTATCAGGATTTACATCAATATTTTCATTATTCTTTCTGGTTTTTTCATTTAGTGCTTTTGTTAGATATCTGACTTTTAAGAATATAAAAGATAATGAGTATCTGAGTGACTTTTTTTCTGCACAGAAAAACGGTCTTTTGAATATAGTAAACGGATTAATAGTAGTAAGCAAGATAAATGAAATAGACAGTAAAATAGTGAGATACCTTGCAGAAAGAATAACAAGGGACAAGCAGAGACTTTCTTTTCAGGATTTTGATTTTTATTATGATACTCTGAGAAAAGAAATACCATATGAATTTCAAAACTTTGATGAAATATCCCAGCTTATAGATGACTTTTTATATGACGGTTCAGATGAGAATATTCCTGAAATAAATAAGGAAAGTTATTATTATCAGGAGATAGACGGCTGGGAAAAGTTCGATCTGAATCATGATTTCAGAATTTCTGAAGAAGAGTATCCTTTGCTTATAGAAACTCTTATAAACAGTGAACTTAATGAAACAGCAGAGCAGAAAGTCTATGATGAACGTTATAATATTACGCATCCTTCATTAAGAAACAGAATATTGTTTTTAGAGGATAACAAAGAATATCTGGATATTTAGGTTTATAGATAAAGGCGGTAAAATGTATATTTTGATAATATCTGTAATAATAGCAGTTTTAGCTTATTTGAGATATTTTCCCCTTGGTTATGATGAAGAGAAACACATAGAAGAAATAATGAATCAAAATAAAAAGGACTTTTATTCCGGGAATTTCAGAAAAAGATACTTTAATCCGTGGAAAAAAGATAACAGAAATATATTTCACAGTATAAAATGGTTTTTGGAGAAAAAACCGGATTATAATTATGAAAAGGGGAAGTATTTTCCCAAGAATAATAGTATTACAGCAGAAGAACTGAAAAATTTGCTTAATAGTGAAAAAGACTTTATAATATGGATAGGGCATAATACTACTCTTATAAAATTAAGAGAGCATTTTTTCCTGTGTGATCCTGTTTTTTCAGAAAAGATATTTTTTACCAAAAGACGTACAAGGGTTGGAATAGATGTGGAAACATTAAATAAGGCATTTGAAGGTAAAAGGCTTAATGTTCTTATTACTCATAACCATTATGATCATTTGGATATGAATTCATTGAAAAAGCTAAATATAACAGGTTATGTTTATATGCCTGCGGGAGTGAAAAAACTCTTTAGGGATATGGGAATAAAAGAGATCAGGGAAATGAACTGGCGGGAAAGCACAGTGCTTGGAGGACTTACAATTAATTTTCTTCCTGCACAGCACTATTCACACAGAATAGCACAAGGGAAAAACAGGTCTTTGTGGGGCAGCTATATTATAGAAACCGAAAGCGGGGATGTTTTCATAGGAGGAGATTCAGGTTATTTCGGCGGATATAAGGAGTTCGGAGAAAGATTCAATGTGAAATACGCTGTTCTTCCTGTGGGGGGATACGAGACAAGATGGTTTGCGGCTTATGAGCATATGAATGTGGAAGATTCTCTCAGGGCAGCTGAGGATTTGAAATGTGATGTTATGATTCCTGTACATTGGGGAGCATTTCATCTGGGAGTAGAGCCTCCTGATTATACAGGTTTTAGATTTGACGAGATAGTAAAAAATAATAAAAATATCGCAGATACAATAAAATTAATTAATTTAGGAGAAGTATTTTTTCTTTGTTAATGGAAAGGTATACAAAATGGATTATGAGCTTTTACTAAAGAGTTATGCGGGACTTGTGGAGAATGAAAATGATTTTACAGCAACACTGGCAAATACAAGTGCATTTATATTTAATACTGTAAAGGGATTGAACTGGGCGGGATTTTATCTGTCGTCAGGAGAGGAACTGATATTAGGGCCTTTTCAGGGGAAACCTGCATGTACCAGAATAAAATACGGAAACGGGGTATGCGGAACTGCGGTGAGCAGGGATGCGACTATGGTCGTGGATAATGTCCATGAATTCGAGGGACATATAGCATGTGACGGCGCTTCGAATTCTGAGATAGTAGTTCCTTTACATAAAAATGGAGTAATAATAGGTGTATTGGATGTAGACAGTCCGGAATTTTCAAGGTTCGGGAGTGAAGAGAAAGAGTTTTTTGAAAAGATCGCAAAGATCATAGAAGAAAAAATCCAATAACGGAGGAAGATTATGGAAGTGGAATATTTAGAAAAACTGGCTGAATTTTTTAAGGTATTCGGCGACAGAACAAGACTTAATATATTAAAACTGTTGTTGGAGCAGGAACTGAATGTAACGGAAATATCAGAAAAACTGGATATGAACAGTTCGGCAATATCACATCAGTTACGTGTGCTGAGAGCGGCTAATCTGGTGAAGACCAGAAAAGACGGGAAGGAAGTGTTTTATATGCTTTCTGATGACCATGTAAAGAAGATTTATGAGGTAGGATTGGAACACGTTATGGAGTAAGTAATATAAGGGGGATTATATGGTAAGTAAAGAGGTGGGGAAATATATTAATACCGCTTTGAGATGTATACCTTCGGAGGAATTAGAGGAACTTCCGAGAACGGTATATAATCTTCCTCAGTGGCATAGTTATGAGCATAATATTTGGGAATATGGGGAAAGGATCAGGCAGATATTATTAGAAAACAGTAAGATTCAGTTATTAGACAGTCAGATAGAAAAAATAATAGAAATTATTAATAATCCCTTGGCCAAAAGAGGGCGTCAGACTTTTATCTGGTTATTAGGCAAAAGAAAGTATGCCGGTTTGGCTCCGAGAATTATTGATCAGATTTATGATGATGATGTTTCATTGCATATTTTTGATACAGTCTATAAAATGAGGGCATTGGGTTATGAAAAAGAAATTTTGGACTTTCAGGAAAGATTTAAGCCGCTAGCAGCGGAGAGAAAGAAAATAGCGAGATATTTGGCCGGGTTTAAGTAAAGTGCTTTCTATGTTCTATGCAGAGGTATTTTGATTTTGTATTATATTTATATTTTAATATATTGTGTTGATTTGAGTTTATTTTTATCAACACTTTTTTAATTTTAAATAAAATATTGGTGGACATTTAGTGGCTGACTGGTATAAAATAAATGTATAAGTAAGGGAGGGACAATGGAAAAAAGAAATGTAAGGGTTTCTTTTCACAGAGCAGGTAACGGAAGGGTGCAAGAATTAAACTTTCTATACCATGGCTGCGAAAATTAGGAGTTTCAGAAGAGGAAAAAGATGTAATACTTACCTATGATGAAAAGAAAATAACTTTGGAAAAGAAATAAAAAATCTCCTGTCAATCCTTATTTAGAATAACAGGAGAAATACAGTCTAATAAAAGACTAGACATCACTAATTATACTGTATTGACTCCGGAAAATCAAATTTTAGTAGGAATAGCATGAATAATGCAGAAGTATTTAATATGCTAGTCAAGAGGGAATTAATAGAAAATTTTTCTTTGACTAAATTAAACAGAAAAATTATGAAATTAGAAAATGAATTCAAGGAAAAATATGGCGATGAGGTATTTCATGATTATTATGAAATAGCGGAACTCTCAATTGAAGAATTATCAGAGTATATAAGTCTTTGTTTTGAAATGGGGGAAAAGGAAGCTTTATAAAAATTCTGTCGATCTCTGGTAGGGATAAAAATACCGGAGATCGACAATCTTTTATTTTATAGTTATTTGAGTGTGTTTTTGGCTTAAATATGACATTTTTGTGTCATGGTTATGACAGACGAAAAAAAGTGGTCGACAGAAATGTTTATTTGAGGTATAATAAATAAAAGTTTTGTGGGGGGATGGGTATTAATATAACTATCTTAGAATGTAAATATCAATCTCCAGCACTCTTTCGGTGTTAATCTTCTTGTATTAATATAACTATCTTAGAATGTAAATGAATATAAACTCTCTGAAATTGTTTCATTATATAAAGGTATTAATATAACTATCTTAGAATGTAAATTAATTAGTTGTAATACAACAATTGTGATCCATATAAGTATTAATATAACTATCTTAGAATGTAAATCTTGAACATCTACTCCGGCTGTCAAAACTCTCACATCGTATTAATATAACTATCTTAGAATGTAAATTAAATTAAACAAATTTCCCATGTAGTCAAGAAAAAAGTATTAATATAACTATCTTAGAATGTAAATGTTCCATCATTGCGTCAACGAATTCTTCCAGTTCTTCAGTATTAATATAACTATCTTAGAATGTAAATTCATGTCTCACCTCAATAGACTATCTGAAAATACGGCGTATTAATATAACTATCTTAGAATGTAAATTTTACTCCTGATTGTCCTAACATATCTACTCCCTATTATTAATATAATTTGGTTTTTGAATAGGGTAGCCTA
The DNA here is from genome assembly GCF_024158605.1 of Sebaldella sp. S0638. NCBI lineage: Bacteria > Fusobacteriati > Fusobacteriota > Fusobacteriia > Fusobacteriales > Leptotrichiaceae > Sebaldella > Sebaldella sp. S0638. Next base: position 38,769 of record NZ_JAMZGM010000029.1, read on the forward strand.
TTAATACAACTATCCCAGATATAATTCCCCAAAAATAACAAATATTTCATGCCCGTTTTCTAAACTAGTACACCCATTCTAAAACCAACACTGTAAATCACCAACCAAATACAAATAACAAACTTAGCACTAACAAATCACTTAAAAACCTCAAACAAAAAAAGTAAAATCTCCCCCCTTATCATAAAATATGAAACTCCATATAATCTCCTTATTTTTCCCCGAAAAACTTGACAAAAATTTTGTATAAATATATAATATTAGTATATAGGAAGTGCCTGTAAAGGTACTATTTTTATGGGATTTCCCACAATTTGTTATTATTACAAAAAGAAACTGATATTTAATAAAATAAGTTTTTTGAACTTTGTAAAAATTAATAAAAATTTATTTTGAAATATGGGAAAAAGGGTGGATAATAACGGATATATATGGTAAAATAATAGTTACTTGTAAAGTAAAATATTAAAGAAAGTTAGGTATATTAGGCAGCAATATACACAATGAGGTGACATATGAATGATAAAATTATTATAAAAGGAGCACGAGAGCATAATTTAAAAAATATAAATATAGAGATTCCGAAAAATCAATTTGTGGTAATAACCGGCGTTTCAGGAAGCGGTAAATCTTCACTGGCATTTGATACTATCTATTCAGAAGGACAGAGAAGATACGTAGAAAGCCTTTCAGCATATGCAAGACAATTTATCGGGCAGATGCAGAAACCGGAACTGGACAGCATAGAAGGATTGTCACCGGCAATTTCAATAGAACAGAAAAGTGTTTCCAAAAACCCGAGATCAACAGTGGGTACAATGACAGAAATATATGACTATATGAGACTTTTATGGGCACATATAGGAGAGGCTCATTGTCCGGTATGCGGAACAAAAGTAGAAAAACAGACTATTCAGGAGATAGTGGATATAATAATAGAAAGTAACAAAGATGGTGACAAGCTTGTAATTCTTGCACCGGTAATAAAAGACAAAAAAGGTACACATAAGAATTTATTCCTGAATCTTCAGAAAAAAGGATTTTTGAGAGTAAGGGTAAATGGTGAGATATTATATCTGGAAGATGTAATAGAACTTGATAAAAATAAACGTCATAACATAGAAGTCGTAATAGACAGACTAAAAATAAAAAAAGATGATAATGATTTTCTGGGAAGATTTTCAGAAGCTGTGGAAACAGCCACTGGATTGTCAGAAGGAGTAATCATAGCCAATGTAAATGATGTAGACCATATCTACAGCGAGAATTTTTCATGCCCGAATCACCCGGATGTAGTATTTCCTGAAGTGGTTCCAAGATTATTTTCATTTAACGCACCTTTTGGAGCATGTGAAGCATGTAACGGAATTGGTACTACACTGGAAGTTGATGAAAATAAACTTATTCTGGATGAGAATCTTTCATTAAATCAGGGTGCAATTTATGTACCCGGAGCAAGTACAAGAAAAGGCTGGAGCTGGGAAATGTTCAAATGCATGACCGCAGCACATAATATAGATATGGACAAGCCTGTAAAAGATCTTACAGCTAAAGAAAGAGACATAATATTTAACGGATCAAGCAAAAAGTTCAAGTTTAAATACTCGGGAGATTCATTTTCATTTAATGGAATGAAGGAGTACGAAGGTGCTGTAAAGAATCTTGAAAGAAGATATTATGAAACTGCTTCTGATTCTATGAAAGACGAGATAGAAGCAAAGTACATGATAGAAAAAACATGTAAAACATGCAAGGGAAAAAGACTGAAAGATGTAGTACTTGCTATTACAGTAAATGATAAAAGTATTATAGATATTACAGAAGCAAGTGTAAATGAATCACTTGGATTCTTTGAAAATATAGAGCTTACTGAAAAGCAGAGACAGATATCAGACGAGATACTGAAAGAGATAAGAGAAAGATTGTCATTTATGATAAACGTAGGGCTGGATTATCTGACACTGGCGAGAATGACTAAGACACTTTCAGGTGGAGAATCACAGCGTATAAGACTTGCTACACAGATAGGAAGCAGACTTACAGGAGTCATATATGTACTGGATGAGCCGAGTATCGGACTTCACCAGAGAGATAACGAAAAGCTTCTTGCTACTTTGAAAGACTTGAAAGATATCGGTAATACCCTGATAGTAGTAGAACATGATGAAGATACAATGAGGGAATCAGATTTCCTTATTGATATAGGGCCTAATGCTGGAATACACGGCGGGGAAATAATAGCAATGGGAACACCGCAGGAAGTAATGAAGTCTAAGAAATCACTGACTGCACAGTATCTAAACGGTAAAATAAAAATAGAAATTCCTGAAAAAAGAAGAAAAGCTAAGAACAGCATTGAGCTGAAAAGTGCTACAGGAAATAATCTGAAAGATGTAAGCATAAAAGTACCGCTGGAATCATTTACAGTGGTAACGGGTGTGTCAGGAAGCGGAAAATCAACATTGATAAACCAGACATTATTTCCTGAATTATTTAACAGATTAAACAGAGGAAAGCTTTATCCTTTGGAAAATAAAGGCTTGAAAGGCTTGGAAAATCTTGAAAAAGTAATAGATATAGATCAGTCGCCTATAGGAAGAACACCGAGATCTAATACTGCCACATATACGAAGATTTTTGACGATATCAGAGATATATTTGCACAGACTAAAGATTCTAAAATAAGAGGATATGACAAAGGAAGATTTTCGTTTAATGTAAAAGGCGGAAGATGTGAAGCCTGCGGCGGAGCCGGAATAAACAAAATAGAGATGAACTTCCTTCCTGATGTTTACGTGGAATGTGAAGTTTGTAAAGGGAAGAGATATAACAGGGAAACACTGGAAGTCCATTATAAAGATAAAAATATTTCTGATGTGCTGAATATGTCAGTAGAAGAAGCATTTGACTTTTTCCAGACTATTCCGGGACTGAAAAGAAAATTGGAAACATTAATGGATGTCGGAATGAATTACATAAAGCTGGGACAGCCGGCTACTACACTTTCAGGCGGTGAGGCACAGCGTATAAAACTTGCTTCTGAGCTTTCCAAAATGTCAAGAGGAAAGACAATCTACATTTTGGACGAACCTACTACAGGACTTCACTTTGAAGATATAAGAAAGCTTCTTATAGTATTGAACAGACTTGTGGAAAAAGGAAATACAGTATTAGTAATAGAGCACAATCTTGATGTTATAAAATCTGCCGATTATATTATAGATATAGGGCCGGAAGGCGGATTCAGAGGAGGAGAGGTCATAGCTACAGGTACTCCTGAGGAAATAGCAAAAGTGAAAAAATCTTATACAGGGCAGTTTTTGAAAAAATATTTAAAGTAAGAGAAGGTAAGAAAGAAGATGAGTAATATGTTTAATATATTTCAATATTTACAAATGAAGGGAATTGACGGAGAACAGCAAAAAAATTACTTTAAGGAACTGGATGAAGCTAATGAAAAGATAAATGAATTTCTGATTCTGAATCCTAACTCAAAAGTAAAAGACATAAAGATAAAATTCCTTGATGACAGTGCTGAAAAGGTTATGTTGGATATACATATTGAAAAACAATAGAAAGACGGGGATATTATGAGAAAATATTCATTGGAAATAAACGGAACCGTTTATGAAAACTTCACAGAAGAGTATTTGAGAAAATCTCTTGTGGCAATGCTTGACGGAGAACCGGGAGAAGATAACTTTTTAATACTGGATCCCGCAGAGCCGATACAAAACTCCATATATGTACAGGCTTGGTATGAAAACGGAATATTTGACATAGAGACAAGAATAATTCACGCCGATAATTCATATACGCATTATCTCTATAAAACGCCTTCACTGGAAGAAGCAACTAAAATATTTACCGAATATTATCTGTACCAAAAGCTTCCTAACATAACAGAATGGCAGGATGTCACAGATACTATGTAGATACTTTAAAGGAGGAATACAATGTATGTTTCGGTCTTAAAACTAAAAATAAAACTTCCTTTTTCAGAATCATTAAAAGATAAACGAATGGTGAAGAATAGCGTAAGAGATAAAATAGAAAGAATTTTTAAGGCTTTGGTAAAAGAAATAGACACACCGGATAATAAGAAAATACTGAGTCTCGGAGTAGTCTATGCGTCATCTACACAGACAAGCGCAGAACAGCAGATAAATAAAATTCTGGAATATATGGAACGAAATTATGACTATGAATTTTATGAATCAGAGAAATATATAGAAAAATTTTAGACATTATAATAAAGAAAGACAGCTTTTCGGGCTGTCTTTCTTTGGTTTTACCGGGGAGTGTGCAAGAAAGTCTGTAAATTAAATCTGATATAATAAAAGATTTGTTTTTCATATATTGATTTATCTATT